>CANSRB010000026.1 GCA_947649285.1 uncultured Clostridia bacterium | reverse complement strand
CTTCCCCCTTCCCAAACAGCGCACACAGAAAAGAGGGTGCCCGGCGCGGGGCGGCATGAGCCTCGTGTATTGGGATCGCGGCTTTGCCGCGGGGATATGGGACGGCGCGAGAACCCTTTGGCCTTTTATGATACTGCTTTTTATGAGACAGGCATGGATACATTTTTCAGAGGAAGAATGTTAAAACTATGTTTACAAAAAAGCGAGTGCGGGCTCTTGACTTCTGCATCAAAGAAGATTACAATAGATTTAGCACTCAGATATATAGAGTGCTAAAAGATGATGATAAGCCGGGAGGTGTGGAAATGGGGCTGGATGAGCGGAAACGCAGCGTGCTTTGCGCGGTAGTGGATGTGTATATCCGTACGGGGGAGCCGGTCGGATCCAATGCGGTGCTGGCGAATCTGGGAATGAATGTTTCCTCGGCCACTGTCCGGAATGATATGGCCGCGCTGGAGCAGATGGGCTTCCTGGAACAGCCGCATACCTCGGCGGGCCGTGTCCCGACCTATACCGGGTACCGGTTTTACATTGATAACCTGATGTCCCCCAAGCCTCTTTCCCCCAAGGAAAGGGAACTGATCGACAGCCTGCTGAGCAAGAATGCCCTGACGGTGGATTCGGTGATTGAAAACGCGGTCAGCGTCCTTTCCGAATTGACGAATATGGCAGTGGTATCCCAGAGCAATATCCCGGTCTATTCGGTGATTACCCGGGTGGAAGTGATCCCTGCCGGGCGCAGGCTCTACGCACTGCTGATGATTACATCAAGCGGCGCGGTGCGGAATAAAGTCTGCCGGCTCGAATTCGATTTGAATGACAGCCAGATTGCTTATTTCGAGGATTTTGTCAACCAGCATATAACCGGACTGAATATGGATTCCCTGACCCCGGCGATGCTGCAGAACCTGGCGGTGGCGCTGGGCGGCTATATGATGGCCCTTTCCCCCCTGCTGCACGCCGTGTATGAGCTGACGGAGGAACTGTCCCGGGTGGATGTCAACCTTTGCGGGGAGCAGAACCTGCTGGTGGATGAATCCCTCCGTTCGGACGAGGTTGTGCGGATGCTGGCACATAAAAACCAGCTGGGAGAGCTGCTGGACAGCGCATTCGATGGGATTTCGGTAGTATTTGGCAGTGAGAATGATTCATTTGCGGTAACCAATTCCAGCATGATTCTTTCTCCATATAAATTGAAAAATGAGCGGATGGGTTCCTTTGGGTTGATCGGCCCGGTGCGGGTGGATTATTCCCGCGTGATTCCGCACATTCAATATATTACAGACAGCGTAACTCGACTGCTATCAGACGTTGTCGGCAGCGATGACGAGGGAAAGGAAGAGTAGATTGAGCAAAAAAGAAAAAGAGGAAAAGGTTTTAGACTTGGAACAGGAGAACATGGAGCCGGCGGACGCCTCCGTTGAGGAAGCCGGCGTGCAGGCAGAGGAGCTGGAGAAGCTGAAGGCGGAAACCGCCGAGCTGAATGACCGGCTGCTGCGGCAGTATGCCGAGTTTGACAATTTCCGCAAACGCACAGCCAAAGAGAAGCTGGAAATCACCAACTACACAAAGGTACTGTGTATTCAGGAAATGCTGGGTGCGGTAGATAATTTTGAACGCGCGCTGAGTATGGAATGCCAGGATCCGGAGTATAAAAAAGGGATGGAGATGATTTTCGGACAGATGGCGGAAACCATCAAAAAGCTGGGCGCGGAGGAAATCCCGGCGGAAGGCGCCCCGTTCGATCCGAATTTCCATGAGGCGATCCAGCAGGTGGAGGACGAAGCCTTTGGTGAAAACACCGTCTGCCGGGTCCTGCAAAAGGGCTATCGGCTGGGGGATAAGGTGATCCGTCCGGCTCGGGTGGTTGTCGCCAACCCGTAAGGCCGCATCAAACAACGTTTATTATTTTTATAGATCTGATCAATTTAGGAGGAAACAGATTATGGGCAAAATTATTGGTAATGACCTTGGAACCACCAATTCCTGCGTTGCAGTTATGGAAGGCGGCGAGGCTGTCGTTATCGCGAATTCGGAGGGGGCAAGAACGACCCCGTCGGTTGTGGCTTTCTCGAAATCCGGCGAGCGGATGGTCGGGCAGGTCGCAAAACGCCAGGCGATCACCAACCCGGACCGCACGATCAGCTCGATCAAACGGTATATGGGTACCGACCACAAAACCCCGATTGATGGGAAAAACTACACCCCGCAGGAAATCTCCGCAATGATCCTGCAAAAACTGAAAGCCGACGCGGAGGCTTATCTGGGCGAAACAGTGAATGAAGCGGTCATCACTGTACCGGCGTACTTCACCGACGCACAGCGCCAGGCAACGAAGGATGCCGGCCGGATCGCGGGCCTGGAGGTAAAGCGGATCATCAACGAGCCGACCGCAGCGGCATTGGCTTACGGCGTGGATAAGGAAAACGACCAGAAAGTCATGGTATACGACCTGGGCGGCGGTACCTTCGACGTTTCGATCATTGAGATGGGCGATGGCGTACAGGAGGTTCTGGCAACCGCCGGGAACAACCACCTGGGCGGCGACGACTTCGACGAACGGATCATCAATTGGATGGCCGCTGAATTCCAGAAGGAAAATGGGATTGACCTGAAAGCGGATAAGATGGCGCTTCAGCGGCTCAAAGAGGCGGCTGAAAAGGCCAAGATTGAGCTTTCCGGCATGACCCAGGCTCAGATCAACCTGCCCTTTATCACCGCAGATGCAACCGGGCCGAAGCATTTGGATATGACCCTCAGCCGGGCGAAATTCAACGAGCTGACGGCTGACCTGGTCGAAGCGACCATGGGGCCGGTCCGCCAAGCGCTCAAGGACTCGGGGCTTTCGGCTTCCAGCCTGGATAAAGTGCTGATGGTTGGCGGTTCTTCCCGGATTCCGGCGGTTCAGGACGCGGTGAAGAATGTTATCGGGAAAGAGCCGTTTAAGGGTATTAACCCGGATGAATGCGTGGCGAACGGTGCAGCAATCCAGGGCGGCGTCCTCGGCGGCGAGGTCAAGGGCCTGCTCCTGCTGGATGTTACTCCGCTTTCCCTGGGTATTGAAACCCTGGGCGGCGTTTCCACCAAGATCATCGAGCGGAATACCACGATCCCGGTAAAGAAATCCCAGGTGTTCTCGACCGCGGCTGACAATCAGCCTTCTGTTGAAGTCCATGTCCTCCAGGGCGAGCGCGAATTCGCGAAGGACAACAAGACCCTCGGCCTGTTTAAGCTGGACGGTAGTGCGCCGGCTCCCCGCGGTATCCCGCAGATTGAGGTTACCTTCGATATCGACGCGAACGGTATCGTTCATGTATCGGCGAAGGATCTCGGCACCGGCAAAGAGCAGAATATCACCATCACCTCTTCGACCAATATGTCCAAAGAGGACATTGACAAAGCGGTTAAGGACGCGGAGGCTTTCGCCGCTGAAGATAAGAAGAAGAAAGAAGAAGTGGATATCCGCAACGGCGCGGACCAGATGATCTTCCAGAGTGAAAAAGCGTTGGCAGACCTCGGGGATAAGGTTTCCGCTGAGGAGAAGAAATCCATTGAGGATAAGATCGCAGCCTTGAAGGAAGCGCTCAAGGGCAGCAATATTGACGAGATCAAGAACAAGCAGCAGGAGCTGGAAAAGGATTTCTATGCGGTTTCCCAGAAGGTTTACGAGCAGGCTCAGGCGGCTCAGGCAGCGGGAACAAACCCGGCGGAAGGCCCAGCGGCTGGCTCCGCCCCGAAGGATGACGGCGTAGTAGACGCGGACTTTACGGAAGTAAACGACCAATAATACGATTTCCTGATAAAAAGATACAAACCTTTTTATCGCGGCGCACCAGGAAAAGAATCAGTATAAAATTGCAGCGGCAGGAAAAGTATAGGCGGGAAGCGGATTCCCGCCTATATGGGCGCCGCAGCCAAGGGAGGAAATGCGATTGGCGGATAAACGAGATTATTACGAGGTGCTTGGCGTACCCAAAACCGCAAGCGACGACGAGCTGAAAAAAGCCTACCGTCAGCTGGCAAAAAAATATCATCCGGACCTGAACCCGGACGATAAAGAAGCGGAAGTCAAATTTAAGGAAGCGAACGAAGCCTACGAGGTTTTGGCGGATAAGGAAAAACGCGCGCGCTATGACCAGTTCGGCCATGCCGGGGTAGATCCCAGCTATGGCGGCGGGGCCGGTGGATACGGCGGTTTCGGTGGGGCCGGAGGCTTTGATTTCGGGGATCTCGGCGACATTTTCTCAGACTTTTTCGGCGGCGGCTTCAGCGGGGGTTCCCGTCGGAGAAGCAACCCCAATATGCCGCGGCAGGGCAGCGACCTACATACCAGCTGCACCATCGGCTTTTTTGAGGCATGCCACGGCGTACAGAAGGATATCTCCATTTCCCGGATGGAATCCTGCCCGGACTGCGGCGGAAAAGGGACCAACGGCGGGACGGAACCGCAGACCTGCCCGGACTGCGGCGGCAGCGGCCAGACCCGTGTCACCCAGCGCACCCCGCTGGGGACGATTTCCACCCAGCGCGCCTGCTCCCGTTGCGGCGGAAAGGGGAAAATTATCACGGATCCCTGCAAAAAATGCAGCGGCAGTGGCCGGGTACGTGTCAACAAGACCATCAATGTATCCATTCCCGCTGGGATCGACGACGGCCAGCCCCTGGCAATCCGCGGGCAGGGGGACGGCGGGATCAACGGCGGCCCGTTCGGCGACCTGATCCTGACGATCAACGTCCGTCCGGATACCCTCTTCAAGAGGGACGGCTACGATATCTGGTGCGAGATCCCGCTGACTTTTACCCAGGCGGTGTTCGGCGACGAGCTGATTGTCCCGACTATTGACGGCAAGGTGAAATACAATATCCCCGAAGGGACCCAGCCCGGCACGGTATTCCGGCTGAAGGGCAAGGGCGTGCCGGTCTTAAACGGCGGCCGGGGCCGGGGCGACCAGTATGTCGAGGTGACGGTCGAGGTCCCGAAGGGGCTGAGCAAGCCGCAGCGGGAAGCGCTCAAAAAATTCGATGAGCTGATGAACGACCAGGATGGCAAGCAATACGAAAAGCGGAAAGGTTTTTTCGATAAGCTGAAAGACCGTTTTGAACAAAACTAGCCCAAAGCCATGTGCGGAAGCTTCCGTATATGGCTTTTTTATTAAGAAAGTGAAAAAGCCCCTGTGAAATCCCGCAGGGATGCTGCCCTTCTGTCTACCATGTGGAGTTCTAAGGGGGATTCCACCCTGGGCGGTGCGCGGCTGGCGATGCGGAAACCCTTGGACACTTCAGCATACTGCTTTTATGAGATGGGCGTGTCAGCGAAAAGGATTTGACTTTATCCCGCAAAAGCGTTAAAATAAAATCCAGATCAATCTGCTTGAAAACGGAGGAAGAATGATGAGAAGCGACTTGTTGAAAAAAGGCCCGGAACGGACTCCCCATCGCGCTTTGCTGAAAGCCCTGGGTATCACTGACAGCGAAATGAAACGCCCCTTTGTGGCGGTTGTCAATTCCAAAAGCGACTATATTCCGGGGCATATGAATCTGGATAAAATTGCCGAGGCAGTCAAGGCCGGTATCCGCGGGGCGGGCGGCGTCCCGTTTGAATTCAATACGATCGGCGTTTGCGACGGCCTGGCGATGAACCATCCCGGGATGCGTTATTCGCTTTGTTCCCGGGAACTGATTGCGGACAGTATTGAAATTATGCTGACCGCGCATCCGCTGGATGCGGTGGTGTTTATCCCCAACTGTGACAAGATCGTCCCGGGGATGCTGATGGCGGCAGCCCGGCTGAACCTGCCTTCGATTTTTATCAGCGGCGGCCCGATGCTGTCCGGTAAGGTTCAGGGCAAGCGTTTGGCTTACAGTGAAAGCTTTGAGGCCGTGGGCGCTTTTTCTGCGGGGAAGATCACGGCGGAAGCGCTTTGCGAATTTGAGAATCTCTCCTGCCCAACCTGCGGTTCCTGCGCCGGGATGTATACGGCCAATTCGATGAACTGCCTGACGGAAGCGATCGGGATGTCCCTTCCCGGGGCGGCAACCGTCCCGGCGGTGGCGTCGGCCCGGCTGCGTTTGGCGAAGGAGACCGGGGAAAAGATCATGGAACTGCTGGAGAAAAATATCCGCCCGTTGGATATTCTGACTTTGGAGGGTTTTGAGAATGCGCTGGCCTGTGATATGGCGCTGGGGTGTTCCTCGAATACGGTGCTTCATCTGCTGGCGGTATCCCATGCGGCCGGCGTCCCGGTGGATATGGCCAAGGTGGAGGCCGTTGGCCGAAAAACCCCCCAGCTCTGCAAATTGAATCCGGCCAGTGAAATCTTTATTGAGGATTTGAATGCAGCCGGAGGGATTCAGGCCGTACTGAAGGAGCTGGTGCGGGGAGGGCTGGTACATACCGGGAACCTCACGGTCAGCGGGAGCCAGGGCGAACGTCTGGAACAGGCGGCGGACGCGGACGGGCAGGTGATCCATACGCTGGAGCATCCGGTGCGTCCGGATGGCGGAATCGCGGTGCTCTACGGCAATTTGGCGCTGGAGGGCAGCGTGGTCAAGCAGGGGGCGGTTGCGCCCGGGATGATGCAGCATGAAGGCCCCGCCCGGGTATTTGACAGTGAGGAGGAGGCTTCGGCGGCAATTCTTGGCGGGAAGATCCTTCCGGGGGATATTGTCGTTATCCGTTATGAGGGGCCGAAGGGCGGCCCAGGGATGCGGGAAATGCTGGCTCCAACCGCGGCGCTGGCTGGAATGGGACTGGACGCTTCCGTTGCGCTGATTACCGACGGGCGGTTTTCCGGAGCAACGCGGGGTACGGCGATCGGTCATGTTTCACCTGAAGCGGCGGAAGGCGGTTTGATTGGTGTTATTCAGGAGGGGGATCGGATCCGGATTGATATCCCAGGCCGGAAGCTGGAGCTGCTGCTGCCGGAATCGGAGCAGGAGGCCCGGCTGGCGGTGTTTGTCCCGAAGAAAAAGGAACTGAGCGGCTACCTCAAGCGGTACGCTTCGCTGGTGACATCCGGCTCGAAAGGAGCTGTTTTCGCGGATTAAAGCGGGGCGCGGGACGCGGAGTCCCGCATTCGAATCGCGGACGGTGCGATACGGCATCTCTTCCCCATAAAATCCTGATTTTGGACACTCACCTTGGTGCGCCGCAAGCACAGCGGCGTATCACGCCGCGATAGATTTTAATCTTTTTATCAAGAAATCGTATTACTTCCTGCGGGTTTTCAGAAAATTTTTCTTTACAACGCCCGGTCGGTGAAGTATAATAAAAGAAAATAAATGCCTTTAAATTGGTCCTGTGAGGCCGGCAAGGTTATCATCATGCGCGCCTGTGGGATTTACAGGTGCTCTGCTGCTGTAAAACAAACCGGATTGCCGCGCCTGCGACAGTCCGGTTTTTTGCCTGAAAAGGAGATGCTTTATGCCCAGCCAAACCTTGATTTTGGATGAAAAGGCGATGGCCCGTGCGATCGCCCGAATCTCCCATGAGATCATCGAATACAACAAAGGTGTGGAAAACCTCTGCCTGGTGGGGATTTATTCCCGCGGGGCGGAGGTGGCCCGGCGAATTGCCGGCAAAATCAGCGAGGTTGAGGGGCGTTTGGTGGAGTGCGGCGGATTGGATATCACCCGCTTCCGGGACGACCGCCCCGGGAACAGCGACCGCAGTGACCTGCCCTTTTCCATTGAGGGAAAAAAGGTGGTGCTGGTGGATGATGTGATCTTCACTGGAAGAAGCGTCCGGGCGGCTATGGAAGCCCTGATGAGCCGGGGGCGTCCCCAGCGGATCGAGCTGGCGGTGCTGGTGGACCGGGGGCATCGGGAGCTTCCCATGCGCGCCGATTTTGTCGGCAAAAACCTGCCGACCTCCCGCGGGGAAAAGGTACGGGTTTCCATCCGCCCCTGGGATCCTGCGGATCAGGTTGTCATCTTAAAGGAGGAATGAACATGGGAACACTGCTGATACGAAACGGCTATGTGATTGACCCCGCCCAGAAGCTGAGCGGTCATTATGATGTACTGATTGAGGGCACCCGGATCCTGCGTGTGGAACCCAAGGTGACAGAGCGGGTAGACCGGGTGATCGAAGCCAGAAACCTGCTGGTGATGCCCGGGATTATCGATATGCACGTTCATCTTAGAGATCCAGGGCAGACGGAAAAGGAAGATATCTATACCGGCTGCAATGCAGCGGTGACCGGGGGCGTGACTTCCCTGCTCTGTATGCCCAACACACGGCCGGCGATCGACAACCGGGAAACGATTGCCTATATCCAGCGGCTGGCCCAAAAGGCTAAAGCGAAAATCTATATCTGCGGCGCGGCAACGAAAGGTCTGTCCGGCGAAGAGCTGGGGGATTATGAGATGTACCGCGAGCTGGGGGTCTGTGCGGTGTCCGACGATGGGCGGCCGGTGGAAAGCGCGGAACAGATGGAGCAGGTGCTGCTGAAAGCGCAGCAGGCCGGGCTCCGGGTGGTTTCCCACTGTGAGGATCTGGCCATCGTGAACGGTGGGATTATCCATAAGGGCAGTGTCAGCGAGGATATGCAGGTCCGGGGGATCGACCGGCTTTCGGAAGACCGTATCACCCAGCGGGAGATCGAGCTGGCCGAGCGTACCGGCGCGCCGGTGCATATCTGCCATGTTTCCACCAAGGGCTCGACCGAATTGATCCGTGCAGCGAAAAAACGGGGCGTGCCGGTCACGGCGGAAACCTGCCCCCATTATTTCGCTTATACCCATGAAAAGCTGCGGAGCCAGGATGCGGATTACCGGATGAACCCGCCTCTCCGCGAGCCGGAGGACGTTGCGGAGATCATCCGGGGGATTCAGGACGGAACCTTTGACTGCATCGTGACCGACCATGCCCCCCATACCAAACGGGAAAAAATGGATTTCCGGAAGGCGCCTAACGGTACTGTCGGGCTGGAAACTTCGCTGGCGGCCGGGATCCGCTTCCTGGTAGAACCCGGGCATATCAAGCTGGAGCGGCTGGTGGAGCTGATGACTCTCGGCCCGGCCAGGGTTCTGGGGATCGAAGGCGGGAGCCTGGAGCCCGGTATGGCGGCCGATCTGGCCCTGGTGGATCCCAAGGCGTTTTGGACAGTGCTTCCTGAACGGCTTCAGTCCAAATCCAAAAATTCGGTTTTCAAGTTCGAACGGCTTCAGGGCCGGGTGAAATATACCTTGGTCAATGGTGAAATCGTCTATGTGATGCGCTATTAAGGAGGAATTGCGATGTCTATGGAACGGCTGGTTGCAGCGATCAATGAAAAAAATAATCCGACGGTGGCAGGACTGGATCCAAAATTGGATTTTATTCCGGAATTTATCAAAGCGGAATGCTTCACGGAATTCGGTGAAACTCTGGAGGGCGCGGCTGAGGCGCTTTACCGCTTCAACACCGGCTTGATTGACGCCTTGTGGGAGATTGTCCCGGCGGTCAAGCCCCAGGCCGCCTACTATGAAATGTACGGCTGGCAGGGAGTGCGCGCCCTGGAGCGGACCATCCGGTATGCTCAATCCAAGGGGATGTATGTCCTGACCGACGGCAAACGCAACGATATCGGCGCCACCATGCAGGCTTATACGGCAGCGCATCTGGGGAAAATCAAGGTTGGCAGCCAGGAACGGATCCCTTTCGGCGCGGACGGGCTGACGGTCAACGGCTATCTGGGTTCGGACGGAATCAACCCGCTGCTGGAAGTTTGCCGAGCAGAGGATAAGGCGATCTGGGTGCTTGTTAAGACCTCCAACCCCTCCAGCGGCGAGCTTCAGGATCAGAAGCTGGCCGATGGGCGCAGCGTTTATGAAGCGATGGGCAGTATGTGTGAGGAATGGGGCCGTGACAGCATCGGCGCGAGCGGCTACTCTGCGGTTGGCGCGGTAGTCGGCGCAACCTATCCGGAACAGCTGCGGGAGCTGCGGGAAAAGCTGCCCCATACCTTCTTCCTGGTGCCGGGGTACGGCGCGCAGGGCGGCGGCGCGGAGGACGTCCGGTTTGCTTTTGACAAACAGGGCGGCGGCGCGATTGTCAACTCTTCCCGCGGGATTATGTGTGCATACCGGAAAACCGGCGCGGATGAGCGGGATTTTGCCCAGGCCGCCAGAGAAGAAGCGCTTCGTATGAAAGAGGATTTACTCGCGGTACGCTGCTGATCGGGAATAATTACTTCCAAACCGAGTAATATCTGCCATGTTTTGCGGTTGGTGTCGCTTGCGGCAGCGG
This sequence comes from uncultured Clostridia bacterium, assembly GCA_947649285.1. Classification (GTDB taxonomy): domain Bacteria; phylum Bacillota; class Clostridia; order Oscillospirales; family Ruminococcaceae; genus Paludihabitans. The sequence goes on along the minus strand of CANSRB010000026.1, from coordinate 6,986 downwards.
GCAAAACGGATTCAATCAAATGATCTTATTCCCGAAGCTTTCATTCGGGAATAAGAATCTGCGTTCACAACCAGAAAACGCCATCTGACCGGGCCTTTTCCTGGCTATGAATACAGGCTCTAATAAAACGCCGCGGACAGCTGCCCTGCGCGCGGCGGGTTCAGAACAGGACTTGGGATGGTGCAGGGCGGAGGAATGGAGCATACTATGAACGAGAATCAAACCGTACTTTTGCTGGCGGATGGGACAGAATTTTTCGGGAAACCGATGGGTGCCGCCGGGAAAGCGGTCGGTACCGTGGTGTTTCACACCGGGATGGTGGGCTATCAGGAGAACCTGATTTCCCCCTCGAACAGCGAGCTGCTGCTGGCACAGACCTTTCCGCTGATCGGGAATTATGGGGTGATCGATGGGAAGTCCGCTCCGGTTCGTGCCGGCGGTTATATTGTGCGGGAAATCTGTAATTCCCCCTCCAATTACCGCTGCGAGGGGAAATTGGAGGATTTCCTGCGGGATGGCCAGGTTGTCGGGATCTGCGGGGTAGATACCCGCCGGCTGACCCGGCATATCCGGGAAAAGGGCGAAATGACGGGAATGATTTTCTCGGGCCCGGGCTATGACCGGGAAGCGCTGCTGGAGGAGCTTTCCGGCTGGCATCCGGCTTTTGCCCCGGAAACGGAAGCGGCCCGCCTGGCAGAGGTTCCGGGTGCGAAAAAAACAGTGGCGGTTTTGGGGGAATTTCCCCCAGGGATGCAGGCCCTGTTCGCCCGGCGCCAGGTTCAGCCAGCCTGCTTCGGCTGGGATACCCCGGCGGAGGAGATCCTCCGAGTGAAGCCGGACGGGCTGCTGCTTTCGGATGGGATCGGGGATCCGACCGCTTTCCCAGGCCGTGTGAAGCAGGTTCAGGCGCTGTTGGAGCAGAAACTTCCGGCATTCGGGATCGGGCTGGGTCATCAGCTTCTGGCGTTGGCTAAGGGGATGGAGGTCTGTCGGATGAAATGCGGGCATCGCGGTGCGAACCAGCCGGTTTACTGCCTGGCGAATGGGCGGACCTATATCACTGCGCAGAACCACGGCTTTGTCGTGAAAAGCGTCCATGACTGCGGTGAAATCCGCTTCGAAAATGCCAACGACCATACGGTCGAGGGGCTGTCTTACCGGGATATCCCGGCGTTTTCCGTCCAGTTCCTGCCGGATACCACGCCCGGTACCCAATCCACCTCCTATCTCTACGACGAATTTTTCGGCCTGCTTGGGGAAGGCTGAAACGGCTTTGGAAGCGGATCCGTTCGGCGGCAGACTGCCGCGTGTTTTCCCTGTAACGAAGAAAGGAATAGATTATGCCTTTAAGAAATGATATCAAACGCGTGCTTGTCATTGGTTCCGGCCCGATCGTGATCGGCCAGGCGGCGGAGTTCGACTACGCCGGGACCCAGGCTTGCCGTGCTCTGCGGGAAGAAGGGCTGGAAGTGGTGCTGATCAATTCCAACCCGGCCACCATCATGACGGATAAAGCGATGGCGGATAAAATCTATGTGGAACCGCTGACGCTGGATATTGTCAAACGGGTGATTGAACTGGAGAAGCCGGACAGCGTGATTTCCAACCTGGGCGGACAAACCGGCCTGACCCTTTCCATGCAGCTGGCGAAGGAGGGCTTTCTGGAGAGCCACGGCGTGAAGCTGCTGGGCTCCCTGCCGGAAACGATCGACAAGGCCGAGGACCGTCAGCTGTTCAAGGATACCATGGAGTCCATCGGCGAGCCCTGTATCCCTTCCAGGGTGGTGGAAACGCTGGAGGATGCGCTGGATTATGTAAATCAGGAGATCGGTTATCCAGTAATTATCCGGCCGGCGTTCACCATGGGCGGTTCCGGCGGCGGGATTGCCCAGGACGAGGAATCCCTGCGGGAGATTGCCGAAGCCGGGCTGCGTCTTTCCCCTATTACCCAGATCCTGGTGGAAAAGTGCATTTCAGGCTGGAAGGAAATCGAATTTGAGGTGATCCGCGACCGGAAAGGGAATGCCATCACGGTTTGTTCGATGGAGAACCTTGACCCGGTTGGTGTACATACCGGCGATTCCATCGTCGTGGCTCCGGCAGTTACCCTTTCCCCGGATGAATATGGGATGCTCCGCACCGCCGCGCTGAATATTGTCCATGCGCTGGGCGTAGAAGGAGGCTGCAACTGCCAGTTTGCCCTGCACCCGGAAAGCCGGGAATATGCGGTCATTGAGGTCAATCCCCGGGTTTCCCGTTCTTCTGCGCTGGCTTCCAAGGCGACCGGCTACCCGATTGCCAAAGTAGCGTCCAAGATTGCGATTGGATATACTTTGGATGAAATTGTCAATGCCGTAACCGGGACGACGTACGCCTGCTTTGAACCGGCAATTGACTATTTTGTCGTGAAGTTCCCGCGTTGGCCCTTTGATAAATTTGTTTACGCGAAACGTACCCTGGGAACCCAGATGAAAGCCACCGGCGAAGTGATGAGCATTGGTACTTCGTTTGAACAGGCAATGATTAAAGCAATCCGGGGAGCAGAGCTCAAGCTGGATACCCTGAACCTGCCCAAATTAGCGGAAAAACCGGACGGTGAGATCGACGCTCTCCTTTCCAACGTGGATGATGAACGGATTTTCGTGGTGTTCGAGGCGCTGAAACGGGGGATCCCGATCGAGCGGATCCACGAAGTGACCATGATCGACGAATGGTTTCTCAGCAAGCTGAAAAATCTGGTGGAGCTGGAACGGGAGCTGGCTTCCGGCCGGTTGGATGAGGAGCTGTATTTCCGGGCGAAAAACTGGGGTTATCTGGATTCCACTCTGGAGCGGCTTTCGGGCAAAAAACCAGAATGGCATCGTTCTGCCGCGTTTAAAATGGTGGATACCTGTGCGGCGGAACACGCCGCGCAGACCCCGTATTTCTATTCCACCTTTGACGAGGAGAACGAAGCGGCGGAGTTTATTGCGGCTCAGAACAGCGGAAAAAAGAAGGTCATTGTTTTCGGTGCCGGCCCGATCCGGATTGGGCAGGGGATCGAGTTCGACTATTGCTGCGTCCACTGCGTCTGGGCGCTCAAGGAGCATGGATATGAGGCGGTGATCGTCAACAACAACCCGGAAACGGTTTCGACAGATTTTGACACCGGGGACCGGCTGTATTTTGACCCGCTGACCTTTGAGGACATCCAGAATATCCTGGATACCGAAAAGCCGGACGCCTGCGTGGTGCAGTTCGGCGGGCAGACGGCTATCAAGCTGACCCGGTATCTGGATCAAATCGGGATGCCGATCCTGGGCACTTCGGCGGACAGCATCGATGCGGCCGAGGATCGCGAACGTTTCGACCAGGTGCTCGAAAACTGCGGGATCCCGCGTCCCGAGGGGGATACTGTCTTTACATCGGAGGAAGCGCTGGCCGTAGCCAACCGCCTGGGGTATCCGGTACTGCTTCGCCCATCCTATGTGCTGGGCGGACAGAATATGATTATCGCCTATACGGATCACGACGTTGTGGAATACATGGGGATTATCGCCGGGCAGCAGAATAATGAGAACCCTGTGCTGATTGACAAATACCTTATGGGCACCGAGGTGGAGGTGGACGCCATCTGCGATGGGACAGACTACCTGATCCCGGGCATTATGGAGCATATCGAGCGGGCCGGCGTGCATTCGGGCGACTCGATCTCGGTTTATCCGGCGCAGAACCTCTCCCAGCAGCTCATGGCCCGGATTGTGGACTATACCGGCCGCTTGGCGAGGGAGCTGAAGGTAGTCGGCCTGATGAACGTGCAGTATGTCGTCTATAATAACGAAATCTATGTGATCGAGGTTAACCCGCGTTCTTCCCGTACGGTGCCCTACATCAGCAAGGTGACGAACGTGCCGATGGTGGATTTGGCGACCCGGGTGATGCTCGGGGAACGCCTGCGGGATCTGGGCTATGGGATCGGGTTGTATCCGCACGGCGGCCATGTAGCGGTGAAGGTGCCGATTTTCAGCTTTGAAAAACTGCATGACGTCGATACCCAGCTCGGGCCGGAGATGAAGTCCACCGGCGAGGTTCTGGGCATCGCGAAAACCTTTGAGGAAGCGCTGCTCAAAGGGCTGATCGCCTCCGGGAGTTCGCTGAAATCCAGCGGCGGCGTTTTGATTACCGTCCGGGATTCCGAAAAGCAGGAGGTCATCCAGATTGCCGAGAAATTCGAAGAGCTGGGCTTTGACCTGTATGCAACATCGGGGACGGCGAATGTGTTGAACAGCAATATGATCGCCACCAGCGTGGTGCGTAAGGTCAGCGAGGATCCGGACAACAACTTCCTGACCCTGCTGGACTCGGGCAAGGTGGATTATGTGATTTCCACCTCCCCGAACGGGCGGATCCCGGCGCGTGATTCGGTTAAAATCCGCCGGAAAGCGGTCGAGCGGGGGCTTACCTGCCTGACCTCGCTGGATACCGCGAACGCAGTGGCGGAAATCCTGGCGACGCATAAAAACGCCGAGGATATTACACTGATTGACATTACTAAAATTTGATAAAAAGAGGGCTTTCCTTGGTGGAAAGCCCTCTTTTTTCACGGTTTTTCAAGTGTGTTGATTATACAGGGGGAGCTTCTTCTGCAAAGCTGCCGGCTATTCTGTATCGTCCGGCACATATTCCACGATATCCTCAATCCTGCAATCCAAAATAGAACAAAGACGGTCGAGTATCAGCGTGTTGACCACCATATTTTTGCGAAGCCGATGAAGCTGGGCTTTATCGATCCCATAATCCTTGATTAACTTGTACTGGCTGATATTCTTTGCCTTCAGAGTCCGCCAGAGGTTCTCATATTTTAACATTTCCATGCTCCCTTTCCCTTGTATTCTAGCCGGAAATGTCTTATAATAATATGGTGCACGTATACACCATATCCTTGGAACCCGTCTTGCCCTGCACCCTATTGCCGCATAATGGCAAAGAATCGCCGGCAGCTTCGCAGAGGCTTTCCCTCTGTAAGCCTCTTCCCTCATTCCGGTAAAATCGTCAGCTCTGCCCCCGTGTAATAATGGCGCAGGATTTCGTCATAGGAATACCCCTGCCGTGCGAGATAATCCGCGCCGTACTGGCTCATCCCCACGCCATGCCCATACCCGAAGGTGGTAAAGGTAAAGTTCCCGTCCTCATAGCGGATCTGGAATTGGGCCGAGCGGAGGTTCAGGAGGGAGCGGAGCTCTGTGCCGGTGAGGGTTTGGTTCCCGGCGGTCAGGAGGGTGACGGTCCCAGAGGAGCTATGTTCCTGGATCGAAAGCCATTCTGCCGGGGATTCCGGAAGGGCGATATCCGGATAGGCCGAAGCCAGTGCGTGCCGGACTTCGGCGGCGGTCAGGACGGTTTGGGTTTCATAATGGGGGGAAAGTTCGTCGCCGGGGCTGTCCGCCGGTACCAGATAGGAAACCTCCTGTCCCCAAACGGTCTGCGCGCTTTCGGTGATCCCGCCCGAGATCGAATGGAAAGCAGCGATGATCGGTTCTTTTTCATAAGTCAGGATCTGCCCGATGACCGGGTCGACCGCCTCACAGATTTTTTGATAGTTGACGGCAAACTGGTCGCCCCAGCGGGATTTCATCTCCTCGACCGAGAAATAGGACTGGAAGTGTGCCGGGTCGGTGGAAAGATATGCGCCGTTTAAATCCGAGCTGGGATTTTGAAGGGAGGCGCTGATCTGACGCAGGGCGTAGGTATGCGCGGCGACCGCCTGGGCTTTCAGGGCTTCCGTATGGAAGGAAACCGGCATTTCCGCCGCAACAACCCCGCGGATATATTCTTCCGGGGTCAGGCGGAGGATTTCCCCGGTTTGGTGATCCTGCACCAAATAAAAGCGGTTGTTTTCCAGGGCTTCCTCCGGCAGGGAGGAGGCCGCCGGCTTGGGAAGGGAAGGGGTTTCCGGGGGGATCTCCTGCGGGCGTTTCAGCAGGGAAAAGGCGGGAATTACCAGGATCAGGAAGATCAGGACCAGAAAAAAAGTCAGATATTTTTTCATTTTTACGACCATACCGCCGCCCGGAAAGGCGGTGGTTCCTTTCTACGCAGTAGTCTTTAAGTCACCATATTTGTGCCGCAGGAGCCGCAAAGCGGCCTGTGGCGGACTTCATAGGCACAACACAGTCCATTTCATGGACTGGCGGGCTTTGCCCGCCTTGGAAATCGGTTATCGATTTTCAAGTGCTTTGGCTATATCGATTTGAAATATTTTTATTTTTTACTTGCAAAATAGATGAACAGACCTCCTTTTTACGCGCAATAAATTCAATTTTTTGCATGATAAAGAAATATATAATGCAAATTTGATTGACTCCTTCCCCAAAATATGTTACAATGACAGACAATTCGATCAAACCGGGTCTCGGAAAAGCGCTGGAGGTTTCCAAAGCGGTACTTTTGCCGGCAGGCCCAAGCAGGGGAAAGGTGAGCCGAATGCAGAAGGAACGAAACAGGATTCATGCTGTCAAAGATTTATGCGAGGAATTCCGGAAATATAACCGGATCGACCCCGCGCTTTATGAACGTTTTGATGTGAAGCGGGGGCTTCGGAACCAGGATGGGACAGGTGTAATGGCCGGATTGACCCAGATCTGCAACGTTCACGGGTATGTGCTCAACGAGGGCGAACGGGAAGCGGTGGAAGGCGAGCTCTATTACCGGGGTTACAATATCCGCGATTTGATAGGGAATTGTCAGGCGGAGGACCGCTTCGGCTATGAAGAGGTGATTTACCTGCTGATGTTCGGCGTTTTGCCGACCAAGGAACAGCTGGCGATGATCAACCGGGTCATGGCTCATTTTATGTATCTTCCCGAATCCTTTTTTGAGGATATGATGCTCAAGGCGCCTTCCCCCAACATCATGAACAAGCTGGCGCGCAGCGTACTGGCGCTGTATTCCTACGACGAAGACGCCGACGAAATTTCGCTGGAAACCGAGATCAGCCGGGCGCTTCA
>CANSRB010000025.1 GCA_947649285.1 uncultured Clostridia bacterium | reverse complement strand
CTTAGGGCGCCATTTATCCAGGAGCAGCTAATGCTGCTCCTGCTTTGTTTTGTTCAGTTCAACGGAGGATGACTATGTACCTGAAATACGGAAATTTAACCATCAGAAATGCGCTTCTGGATGATGCGGAACAGCTTGCTCGATGGTGGAATGATGGTCGAATCATGGAGCACGCAGGATTTCCCAACGGGACGGGTCAGACGGTGCAGGAAATAGCAGACAGCCTGAAAAACGACACCGATGATACCTCCAGAAGGTTGATGATCGAACAGGATCATATTGCTATAGGTGAAATGGGTTATGGCAATAAAGGCGGCGGCGTTGCGGAAATAGGCATCAAAATTTGTGACTTTTCGAAGCAAAATAAAGGGAATGGAAAAATTTTACTGAGCCTGTTGATCGACTTTCTGTATACGGAATTAAGGTTTAAGAAAATCATTCTGGATACTAATTTGAAGAATGAGAGGGTCCAGCATGTTTATGAGCAGCTTGGCTTTACAAAACTGCGCGTACGTACAGATTCATGGGTCAATCAGGTTGGAGAGCTTCAATCATCAGTGGACTATGAATTATATCCGGACAGCTTTCACAATTTTGCGAAATAGCCGTGGTTTTGGAGGAGTGTCCTTTTGTTTTTCATCAAAAAAGCCTGTCCTTTTTCGGACAGGCTTTTTTGGAAAGCTAGGCTTTCAGCTGGAAGGATTTGCAGTCGGTGCAGTCCTTCATGGTGGGGTTCATCTCATGTGTCCCAACGGTGATGCAGTCCAGAGAGCAGTAATTCTCCCCGCCGCAGTGATGGGTGCATTGCTGTACGGTACATTTGATACTTGTGTTTTTGTGGCAGTTACAATCCATAAAATAGTTCCTCCTTTTTTAGATTACAAGCCTAGTTTTGCCTGGCTTGACCGTTTTTATACCTGAATAAAGTTTCCCTTGAGAACAAAGCCCTTTTAAGAAAAAGGCCTCGTAAGCGGATGCCCTTTTACAGGCCTATTTCATCAGATAGGAGGCGTTTTCAATCACGCTTCCAACGGCTTTGAGTGCCTTTCCGGCATTCTTTTTGAGTGTTTTGCTGGTTTTTTTCTTGCCTGCGGACATCATATACGCGGCGGTTCCAACCACGGCCCCTGCGGCAAGGCCTTTCACCATGGAGCTGACAGCTTGCTGTTTCATTTTAGAGTTCCCCTTTCTGCGGAGATTTGGTGAACCTGTGAAAAAGGCCGCCTCTTTGCGTCAAAGAAGCGTTTTTTCGATGGTTCACGGGATTAGTATTCCCGTATAATACTTTTTCATAATCTACAAAGCCGATATTTTCGGCAGAGTGTTTCTGCCGTTTTTGGTAAGAACGACAAAGCCGTATTTTTAGAAATTTTTTCCGGGAAAAATCCCTGTCATTCTGCTGAAAATATGATAAAATAAACTCCAGAGATTTGCGGGACTATGACAAATCGGCTGAGAAAAGGGTGCCCGGCGCCTTTTTTGAAAAAATAAGCAAAGCGGAGTATAATGTCTTTGTTCTAAAGCAAGAGGCTTTCACTCCGTTTGGGAGGAATTTGCTATGGGAATTACAGCACCCTGCCGCGCGACCAAAAGCGTAGCGGCGATTCACGATCTTTCCGGTTACGGACGATGCTCGCTGGCCGTTATCGCACCGATCCTTTCGGTGATGGGGCATCAATGCGTTGCTGTCCCGACGGCTGTCTTGTCCACCCATACCGGCGGTTTCGGTGAGGTTGTCATGGAGGACCTGACCCGTTACCTGCCTCAGACGCTGGCGCACTACCGCAGTGTAGGGCTGACGTTCGACAGCGTGTATACCGGGTTCCTGGGATCACAGGCGCAGATCCGGCACTGCCTGGATTTTATTGCGGCCTATCCGGAGGCGTTGGCGGTGGTAGATCCCGTTATGGGAGACAATGGCCGTACTTATCGGACCTATACCCGTGAGATGTGCCGTTCAGTGGTGGATCTAGTCCGGGAGGCGGATTTGATTACACCGAATAAGACCGAAATGTATCTGCTGCTGGGACAGGAGTATAATCCCCGCCCATTGACGGCGGCGGAAATCAAGAGCTGCCTGCTCCGGCTGTCTGATTTAGGGCCGTCCCAGGTCATTGTCACCGGGACGGAGCTGGCGGATATGACGGTCAGCAACGTGGGGTATGACCGTGAAAGCGGGCGTTTCTGGCGGGTAGCCTGCAGTTATGTCCCGCAGAACTATCCCGGGACCGGCGATATTTTTGCGAGCATTGTGGTAGGGGCTATTTTGGACGGGGACAGCCTGGCGATCGCCATGGAAAAAGCTACCCGTTTTCTGGAGCTCACTATCCGGACGACCTACAGCTATGGTACAGATCCGAAACAGGGCGTGATGCTGGAAAAAAATCTCGGGTGGCTGACCCTGTCGCATTCCCTCAGCGGATATGAGAGCCTGTAACCGCCGGTAATCCCGGCAGGAAAGAGGGTATTCCAATGTCTATCATCCAAAAGTCCAACACCAAACGCCTGAATATTTCGATTTATGATTTGGCTGTGGTGGGTGTAATGGCCGCCATCTGCTTTGTCGTTACTTATTTTATTAAAATCCCGATCCCGACCCCGGTCGGACAGACCATGATCAAGGTGGCCAATGCGTTCTGCCTGCTGGCCGGCGCGCTGTTCGGCGGCTGGCGGGGAGGTTTGGCAGCGGGGATCGGCTCGATGTTTTACGACCTGATGGATCCGGCCTTCATCACTTCCGCGCCGATAACATTGGTTCGGTTTTTCCTGATGGGGTGTATCTGCGGTGTGATCTGTTTTTCAGGCGGCTCAAAGGGGAAATCGTTTTGGCGGAACGCAGTGGGGATTTCCGCAGGCTCGTTGTTTTCGATGCTGTTTTATATTGCGGAAAGTATTCTGAAGCAGATGCTGCTGGGGCAGCCCTTCCAGGCGGCCGTCCTGGCTTGTGCTCCCAAGATGGTGACTTCCGGGATCAATATGGCGGCGGGGATCGCATTGGCGCTGGTGCTCCTGCCCTTGTTCCGAAACGGGCTGGAACGGGCGGGGGTCTATCGAAAAATCTGGCCGCAGTTAGGGGAGCAGCCGTTGGAAATAAAGTGATTTTATAGAATTTTTCCTGTATATTTTTGGTTAGGAACCGGGGCTTTTTGGAAAATCCCCGGTTTTTTGCGCTTTGTCCGGCAGAAAAAATACGGTAAATAAAAAAAGGAAAATAGATCGAAAAATCGGCTTTTTTTGTCTATTATTGATTAAAACAAATGTAAAACGAATTACATTTTTGAATTTACAGCTAAACCAAATGCTTTCGAAAATGGGCGTGATTGACAAATGAATTGTGAAAATGAAAAAATGCAAATTCTTATCATAATAAAATTTTATGCAAACTGTCAATAAATAGGTTGACATTTCTGTAGTTTGGAGGTATAATATAATAAATCGTTGACCTGGGTGGAGTCGTTGGAATGGGTGGGCAGATCAGTTGGACAGAAAAATCCGATCAAGAGCTTTTGGCTTTGTACCGGAAGGGAAGTCAGGAAGCCTGTGCTTGCCTGCTGGCCCGGTATGTGCATTTGATTAACCGCCGGATTGCCGCTGTGCAGATCCGGGGGATTGAGCGTGACGATCTGCGGCAGGAGGCCTATATGGGGCTGTTCGGGGCTGTGCGTTCCTATGATGAAGCGAAAAACAGCAGTTTTGGCGCCTATGCCAGTTTCTGTATTGCGAACAGCCTGAAAAATCTGTTTGCAGCAGCGTCAACGAAAAAGGCGGACCTTTACCGGAAAACCATTTCCCTGCAGGAAAACGGTTTGGAAAATCTGCGCGGGGCGGAAGATACTAATCCCGAAGCCCGGATGATCGCGGAGGAAAGCTATGCTGGTTTGAAACGGCTGCTCAGCGAGGTACTGACCCCGTTGGAGCAGGAGGTTCTGCGCTTTTATTTCAGCGGATGCAGCTATTATGAAACCGCGTCCCGGCTTCAGGTATCCCCCAAATCGGTGGACAACGCGCTGCAGCGTGTCCGCAGAAAGCTGAAAGCCGCTTTAAATGAATTGTAAATGTTTGTATCCTTAACAGCGGATGCTGTTTTTAGAATGGGCCTGTTAGCAGTTTCTTAGAGCGTTGTGTGTTCATAAGGAGGCGGTGAGATTCCGCCAACGGGCGAAAATAATATTTTTATCCAAGCGAGGTAATCTATCATGTATCAAGACAAAACTTTAGTTTGCAAAGACTGTGGCGCTGAATTTGTGTTCACCGCTGGCGAACAGGAATTCTATGCGGAAAAAGGCTTTGAAAACGAACCGCAGAGATGTAAAGACTGCCGCAATGCTCGCAAGAACAATATGAGAGCTCAGAAAGAGTTCTATACGGCTCCTTGCGCTTCCTGCGGTAAAGAAGCGGTTATCCCGTTCAAGCCGAATGAAAACCGTCCGGTTTACTGCAGCGAATGCTTTGCAGCGATGAATCGCGGGGAATAATTTCTCTTTTCAAAAAATCCCGGCCGTTTGGCGGCCGGCAGCCATAAATAAATGGAATTTTTGAGAAAATGAAAGAGGGTCTGCATACGGTACTGTGTGCAGACCCCTTTTCCCAGATGCGGAAACGGCCAGGTGTTAAACCTGGCCGTTTTGTTCTAAGTTTGGGAGCTTTCAGGATCCGTGAGCCTCCTCATCCAGCTCTTTTTCCATGATATAATCGTCCATCACAAAGCCTCCGCCAATCGGGGCGGCCTCCTCCCGGAGGATCCGGAACCCCTTTTTCTGATAGATGGCAATACTGTTCCGGTTGTTCCGGTTTACCGTCAGCCAAATCCGGGGAAGCCCCTTTTCACGAGCCATTCGTTCCAGTTCGGCCAGCACCTGGGAGGCGGCCCCTTTTCCCCGGGCGGAATGAAGCAGGTACAGCTTGCTTAAAAAAAGCGATTCTTCCTGCTCCTGGACAGCCGCGTATCTAATCAGATCCCCGTCATACTCGATGAGGAAGTAGCAATAAGCTTCCTGCATGATCTGGCGCCGGATGGCCTCCGCCGATTGGAGATGGGCCAGCATATAGTCCACTTGGGCTTTTCCCAGGATGTCGGTGTAATATTCCCGCCAGATGGATTCTGCCAGCCGGGCGGCCCGGGCAACCCCTTCCGATGATTGGATCAGATGCAGCTTGCATTTAGTCATGGTTTTCCTCCCGGAAGCCGAAGGATTCGAAAGCGCCCTCCTTGCCGACCAGGTTCCGCCGAAAGCGCAGCTTTATGCCGCCGTCTGTACATTGGAAGCGGCAGTGGTCGGTGAAAAGGGTGCGGATATGGGCGATTTCTAAGTGCAAGCCGTCCTTTTTCCAGCCTCCGGCAGCAGCCGCGTCCCGGAAGAAAATCCATTTATCCTCAAAGTTTGGAGTGCTTGGGGCGGGCAGCCCGCCGGTTTCGATCCATTCCCCATAGCCAAAGGGGATTTCGACCTCGCTCCGATGGATCTGGAACCGGCCGGCCGGCTTTTCGCCGAACGCCAGCGAAACGGCGCGGAGCCCTGCCGGATTTTCAGGGAAGACATACCGTCCGGCATATTGGGGCTGTTCTTCTGAGGTATTCCGAGGTGTAGGCAGATGCAGTCCTGCGAGCTTTTTCTCCAGCTTCCGCTGCTGGGCAGGATCCGGGGTAAGCGGTTCCTCCTGTACGGTGGGGAGGACATACTCCCAGAACAGGTCGAGGATGGCCTGCATATCATTGCTCCCGCTGTTGACGGCCAATACCATCTCCTGCCGGGGGCAGACCACGCAGTATTGCCCGCAGGCGCCGTCCCCGCGATAGACCTCCTCGGGTACGCAGCGCCAGAATTGGTAGCCATAGCCTTGGCCCCAGTCTTTTTCCCCGAAGTTTTCCACCTGGAAGCTGGTGGCCTCCTCGATCCATTCCGGGTTCAGCAGCTGGCGGCCGTTCCAACATCCTTTTTGAAGCAGGAACTGCCCGAACCGCGCGATGCTCCGGGTATCCAGGTGCAGCCCGAAGCCGCCCAAATTCACGCCGTCCGGATCGGAATCCCACTGTGGGACGGGGATGTCCAGCGGCCGGAAAAGCCGCGGGGTCAGGTAGCGGGTCAGGGTTTCCCCAGTGCGCTTTTGCAGGATGGCGGAAAGCATATAGGTGGCGGCGGTATTATAGAGGAACCGGCTGCCCGGCTCGAGATCGACATAGCTTTGCAGGAACTCGGCCGCCAGCTTTCCGGGGTGGAAGATGTCGGGTTCCACCGAATGCCCGGTGGACATGGTGAGCAGGTGGCGGATCCGCATCTTCTCCATATTTTCGCAGGGGCGGCAGGGCAGCTTTTCCGGGAAGAAGGAAACGACCCGGTCGTCCAGCCGGAGCAGCCCCTCTTGGACGGCAAAGCCGATGGCGGTGGAGGTAAAACTCTTGCTGAGGGAAAAGAGCTGATGCGGGAGCTCCGCGCGGTAGGGCTTCCACCAGCCTTCGGCGATGGTGATTCCCCGCCGCAGCAGGACAAAGCCATGTACCCCCAGATGACGGCGGTCGATTTCTTCTAAAAAGGTCTGGAGCCCGGCGGGGCTGACGCCCAGGCTGGCGGGAGAAGCGGCGGGGAAGGAATGTTTTTTCATGGGTTATCGGCCTTCTTTCTGTGTTGGGAGAGGGTTCAATGATTCAAAACAGCTTGCTGGGGACGGCCCGGGATCAGGCGGGTTCCGTCGGTATATCCTTCTTCCCGGCCCTTCAGCTCGGCGATCAGCCAGGAGCGGAGCTGGAGGATCCGTTCCTGACAAGCCGGGTCGCTGATCCGGTTCCGGCATTCCTGAGGGTCTGAAGCCAGGTCAAAATATTCTTCCGCGCCGGATTCCATATACCAGCAGAATTTATCGGTTTCCGTGACAATGAACTGGTTCCCCAGGTCACCGCCGGAATGCTCGCCATGCAGATAGGGACGGACAAGGGCTTCGCTCCCTTTTAACAGGGGAAGGAGGGAATGCCCGTCCAGGTCGGAGGGCAGGGGAGCTCCGGCCCATTCCGCCAGAGTGGGAAGGATATCCTCTAGGCCGACGACCGCAGTATGCCGGATCCCCCGCTTGGGCAGGAGGGATTCTGGGGCGGAGAAGATCAGCGGGATCCGGATACTTCCCTGATAGGGCCTGGTTTTACGGAAGGTATGATGGTCGCCCAGCAGTTCCCCATGATCCGAGGCGAACAGGATAATGGTATTTTCCATCTGCCCGTCCTGCCCCAGCGCTTGGAGCAGCCGCCCGATCTGATGGTCCAGGTGGGTGATGCAGGCATAATAGCCAATCTGGGCTTGCCGTAATAATTCCGGATCTGCGATGCCGTCTGCGCCGTCATAGCTGCGCCCGGCGTAATCGGAGGCATAGGGGACCACCCATTCTCCTACTGGCGGAGGGGTCAGCGCCCGGTCGCGGTAGAGGTCGAAATAGCAGGCCGGCGCGTCGAAGGGGGGGTGCGGCCGCACATAGGAGGCTGTCAGGAAGAAGGGCTTGGAGCGGTCCCGCTTCCGGAGGAAATCAATGGCATTGGAGGTGACCCAGTTGGTGGGATGGTATTTTTCCTCATAGGGCCAGGGGCGCGCTACCCAGCTGTTGCACTCCAGCCCGGTGTCCGTGATATCGGCATCTGAGCCCAGCTCGGTTTTGAGCCAGTAGAAGTAATCGTCTGCAACTGCCTGATGCTCATAGTAAGGGGTTTGGCTTCGGCGGTAATAGCCCAGATAGCCGTCGTGCAGGAGCACATTCTCAAATCCCAGCCGGTTCCGGAGAGGATGAACGTGCATTTTCCCCACGCATTGGGTGGTGTAGCCCGCTTTTCCCAGGATTTCGGCCAGGGTGTTGTCATAATCCCAGGAAACGCCGTCTTTATACCCGACGCGGCCGGTGTGGGCGGGGGATTTCCCGGTCCAGAGCACTGAGCGGGCCGCGATGCAGGAGGGGCAGGCTGTATAGGCATGGGGGAAATAATGGCCGCGGGCGGCCAGCGTATCCAGGTAGGGGGTTTTTACATCCGGATGCCCGGCGATTCCCAGGCAGTCGCCCCGCATCTGGTCGGTCATCAGGAAAAGGATGTTTGGTTTCATAGGTCGCTTCCTTTCTGTTTCAGGATTTGGCCGGCATAGTCCAGCAGTTTGGGCTGGAGGAACGGGTAAGTATATTGCTCCAGCGAGGGAGGCTCGCGGAGGAATTGGATTTCGGCCATTTCGGATTCCGGAAGGGGCCCAAAACGCTGGATTTCCGCCAGGAAGAGCATCCCCCAGGATTTCCCGCCATCGGGCTGCAGCCGGGTTTTCCCTTCCACCGAAAAGGCGCAGAGCGGGCTCAGCCGGAATTCCAGCGCGCCGGTTTCTTCGAACAGTTCCCGGCGGGCGGCCTCTTCAATGGACTCTCCCTCCTCCCGGTGCCCGCCGGGAAATTCGAGGGTGGTACGCTCCCGATGCCGGCTGAAGACCCATTGGCCCTGGAACCGCGCAGCGATGACTGCGATTTTCAGCAGCTCGTCCGGGACGGTTTCATTCAGGCGTACGGTCGGTGTATTCATGGCGTTTCCTCCATTTCTTTCAGGAAGCCGCGGATTTCTTCTGCAATCCGGTCGGCTTCAAAATGATGCAGATAATGCCCGCAGTCCAGTTCGATTAAACGGCCGCCGGATTTTTCCGCCATTTCCCGCTGGCAGGGGAGCCAGAAGTCCCCGACCCCTTTGCCGTTCCCGGCAAAAAGCAGGAAAGGGAGGGCCGGGATCCCACCGGATTGGACGGTCACGGCATTTTCAATGACGCTGAGGGCTTCCTGCTGCTGAGGCAGGGAGAAGAAGTTCCGGATATACAGCATCCGGGCCTGCTTGGCCTCCTCAGGGGAAAGCTCTTCGATCTTCTGCCGGGGCAGCAGCCGCTGGATCCCCAGCTTCCGCAGAACCTCGGCCAGCGCGAGCATCCCGGCCGAAGGAACCGGGACCTTATCATAGGCCTGCGGCCAGGCCATATCCAGCCCGATGATGGCCAGAACCTCGTCCGGATACCGCTGCGCCCAGTGGAGCGCCTCCAGCCCGGACATGGAATGCGGGATCAGCACGAAGGGAGGCTTGGCCCCCGCTTGGAAAAGAGTCTGCCGGGTTTGTTCCAGCACCTCCTCCAGCGCGCGGGAGCGGTACGCCCAGTCCGAGTAGCCATAGCCTGCCCGCTCCGGTGCGAACACGGGGAAATCGGACTCCAGGCGGCGGATCAGCGGGGCGAAATCATAGGCCGGCGCCGGCGTCCCCGCTCCGGAGAGCAGCACCAGGGTCGGCGTCCCCGCCGGATCGCCCGCAGCAGCGGTATGGAGCTGGTAGTCCCCGACAGAGGCCAGCTTCCCGCAGGGGCGGAGCCGGGCTTCCTCCCTGCGGAGGAGAAGATGGTGCAGCAAAACCCAAAGGGCCAGCAGCAGGATGACGGAGAGGATGCAGATCACAGCAGGCATCATGGCGGTTTCCTTTCTATTTATAAAGCGGCCGGGGACTTGGAGCGGCGCAGGAACTGGACGGATTTTTCCAGCGTTTCAGCGGTTTTGTTTTCCAGAACGCAATTTAAATGGTAGTCTTTCGCCAGGGAGAGGAGCTTTTGCACCGGGATCTCCCCTTCGCCCAGTGGGAGGAACATTTTCCCTTCCGCCGCGTCATGCAGATGGATATGGCGGAGCTGATTGACATGGCGGTTAAAGAATTGCTGATCCCCGGCATGGCCGATATGATGGCTGCCGGTGTCCAGCGTCAGGCCGAATCCGCCATCCTCCAGGAGCAGGTCGATGCCGGATTGGATGATCGGGGAAAAGCCCTGTGCGTTTTCCACACAAAGCGTAACGTCGCTGTCGCCGATCGCTTCCTCGCAGACGTCGCGGAACAGGAGCAGCTGGTGCAGAAAGCTGGCTTTATACTGTTCAAACAGGAATATTTTGCGGTCGGGCAGGGCATAATACACCCCGTTGGACATCTGCATATTCAGCACCGGGATTTCCAGCTCCCGGGCCAGCCGGATGCAGTCCAGGATATTCTCCCGGTGCGCGGCGGCAATGCGTTCGTTAAAATCGCAGACATTCAGGTTTTCGTCCAGATGCAGGGTGAAAAAAAGGTTGTATTCCTCCATAATCCTGCGCAGTTCAGCCGGGTTCAGCCGGTCGATCTGATACTGGGGGAAATTCATATTGATTTCAATAAAAGACAGGCCAAGCTTTTGGCAAAGCCGGGCGCATTCTTCTAAGGTGTTATATTCAATCAGAGTGGGCATACCGTAACGGATTCCATTCATTGTTAAAGCACCGCCTTTCTTGCTTCCATTATAACCCGGAAGCGCTGCCTTGTAAATGGGGTTTTAGGTAGTTTCCGCTGGATTTTTTACCGGGAAATGGAGGGGGCCGCCCGGGCAGCTCTCTGGGATATTTGCAAAAATTCCTTAAAATCCGAAAAAAAGCTTGCAAATAGGGCCGTATTATGCTATGATATACAGGCATTCATCAGCCTATCCGGTGTTTGGAGGGCTTGCAGGCTGTTTTTAAGGTCTGCTGCGGGGTATTTCCCGCGTTCCGCATTCTTACTGCGGGGCTTGATGAGAATCTGTTATTCAAAATTAAGGCGGGCAGTCCTCTGCGGGGAAGCCGCACGAATGCCTGATGTTGTAGGAGGAAAAGACTATGGACGCATTGAAACTGATCGAACAGAGCAGCATGAAAGAAAATAAACCGGTGGTTCACATTGGTGATACCGTCAAGGTTTACTGTAAAATCAAAGAGGGCGACAAAGAAAGAATCCAGATGTTTGAAGGCACCGTCATCGCACAGAAACACGGCGGCGTACAGGAAACCTTCACCGTCCGCCGGATCGCACACGGATGCGGCATTGAGCGTGTGTTCCCGGTACATTCCCCGAATGTGGATCATGTGGTCAGAAGCGGACATGTTCGCCGTGCAAAGCTCTACTACCTGAGAGACCGCGTCGGCAAAGCGGCAAAGGTCAAATCCAAAATCAAGTAAGATACTTCACGCGCCGGACGGTGCGTTATGAGGAATGGAAAGGGACGGTAAAACGTCCCTTTTTGTTTTACAAGGAAAAACAAACGGTATAATACTATTTCGTGATACGCCGCCGGACCGCATTCTGCGGCCTAATAAAACGATACGAGTACAGATCAGGGAAAGAAAGACAGGTGGACCGATATGAATAAAGAACTGCGGACGGAAGAGGGAGCCAATGAAAAATTAAATCTGCGGAAAGAGATTTTCAGCTGGCTGGAAACCATCCTTATCAGCGTGATCGCCGTTGCGCTGATTATCACTTTTGTAGCGCGGATGATGCGGATTGACGGCATCTCCATGGAACCGACCCTCTATGACCAGGAGCGGGTCATCACCCTTACGCCCTATGGAGGGTTCAAGCATAACGATATCGTGGTTATCCGGCGGAAAGGCAAGAGCGTGCTGGTGAAACGGGTGGTCGCGCTGGCTGGGGATACGGTGGATATTGATTACGACCATAACCGGCTGATCGTCAACGGGGAGCCTGTGGAAGAGCCCTTTACCAAAGAAGCCATGCAGGAGGTCCCAAGCATCCGGCTGCCGGCGGTGGTGCCGGAGGGTCATGTCTTTGTGCTGGGGGATAACCGGAACCATTCCTCCGATTCCCGCGACCCGGACAACGGCATGATCGACGAGCGGAATATTTTCGGCAAGGTGGTATTCCGGGTATGGCCGCTTTCCCGCTGGGGGAAGGTGGACGCGGAGGATTATACCTATTGAGGAGGGGAAGAAGATGTGATAGAATGGGGAGAAGATAGTCGACAGTAAAGCATACGCTTTTATGGAGGCAGAAATCATGAAGGTTTTAGTAATAGGAGGCACCAGGTTTTTTGGTATCCATATGGTAAATGAGCTTTTGGCTGAAGGTCATGATGTCACAATTGCTACAAGAGGAAAAGCGGCTGATGAATATGGAAACCGAGTACGGCGGATTATTATTGACCAAACAAACGGAACAAGCATGAAAAATGCGCTGAGCGGCAGACATTATGATGTTGCAATTGATAAAATCGCCTATTGCTCGAATGACATCAAATATGCAATGGAAGCTGTTGAGTGTGACAAATATATCCATACATCAAGCACATCGGTTTATGAACCGAAGCACATGAACACGGTTGAATCTGATTTTGACGGCGCTTCTAAAGAATTGATCTGGTGCGATCGAACAGCTTTTCCGTATGAGGAAATAAAGCGGCAGGCTGAGTGTGCTTTGCGGTAAGATATCCGTTTGTAATTGGGAAAGATGATTATACAAGAAGATTGTTGTTTTATGTAGAACATACCATGAAATCCATTCCAATGAATATTGATAATCTGGATTATCAGATGGGATATATCCGTTCGGATGAAGCCGGGAAGTTTATGGCCTTTTTAATGGATAAAGATATGAAAGGGGCGATCAATGGAAGCTCAAAAGGAACTATTTCCATAAGAGAAATCATTGAGTATGTTGAAAAGATGACAGGAACAAAGGCGGTTTTGGAAAAAACAGGAGAAAATGCTCCATACAATGGAGAACCGGAATATAGTATCAATACGGAAAAGGCAGAATCGCTTGGATTTCGATTTTCGATACTTCAAGGTTGGATATATGGGCTTTTGGATTATTATATTCAGCAGGTCCATGCAAAATAGAATGTTCGGCTGGTTTTCACTTAGCGATACGAACACCCTGTAATGGAAGTAAAAATAAGCGTGTATCTGTATAAAACTTAAATAAAAGAACAGCAAAGAATACGCCGGGTTTAGATGATGGAAGGGAGAGAATTTTTATGTCGGAAAGCGTTTCCGTTCAATGGTTCCCGGGGCATATGGCGAAAACCCGGAGGCTGATTACCGACAGCTTAAAGCAGGTGGATTTGGTGGTGGAGCTGACAGACGCCCGGATCCCGCAAAGCTCCCGGAACCCGGAGCTGGACCAGTGGGTCAGCGGGAAGCCCAGGATCCTCCTGCTGAACAAATCTGACCAGGCGGATCCGGAGGCTACCCGGAAATGGCTGGAGCATTACCGCCGGGAGGGGATTCCCGCCCTGTCCTGCGACTGCAAAAGCGGGGCGGGGGTCGACCGGTTTCTTCCGCTGGTGCGCCAGACCCTGGCCGGGCTGCTGGCCCGCCGGGAAGAGAAAGGGATGGCTGGACGGATGATCCGGATTATGGTCGTAGGGGTGCCCAACGTGGGGAAATCTTCCTTCATTAACCGGATGGCGGGGAGCCGTCGCGCCAAGGCGGAAGACCGTCCCGGCGTTACCCGCGGGAAGCAGTGGGTCAGCTTGGGGAAAGATGTGGAACTGTTGGATATGCCGGGGGTGCTCTGGCCGAAATTCGACGACCCGCTGGTCGGGGAAAAGCTGGCGTTTACCGGTGCGGTCAAGGACGATGTGCTGGATATCGAGCTGCTGGCCATGCGGCTGCTGGAGAACCTGGCTGGGAATTATCCCGGCCGGCTGGAGGAGCGGTATAAGCTTGCCGGGCTGGATGGCCTGGACGGCCTGGCTCTGCTGGAAGCGGTCGGCCGGAAGCGGGGGATGCTGATTTCCGGCGGGGAGATCAATACTGAACGGGCGGCGATTATGGTGGTGGATGAATACCGTTCCGGGAAGCTGGGGCGGATCACCTTTGAGCTTCCTCAGGAGGAAAGCAGCCATGAATCTATTTGAATATGACCAAAGCCTGGGGATAGACCCGGCGTTTCTCTGCGGGGTGGACGAAGCCGGGAGAGGCCCGCTGGCAGGCGATGTATACGCCGCCGCAGTGATTTTTCCACCGGGATGCCGGATCGAGGGGCTGGACGACTCGAAAAAGCTGTCCCCGAAGAAGCGGGACGCGCTTTATGAGGAGATCCGGGAAAAAGCGCTGGCTTATTCGGTCGCTTCAGCCAGCGTGGCGGAAATCGAGGAGCTGAACATCCTGAATGCCGCTTTCCTGGCGATGAAGCGGGCGGTGGAGGGGCTTTCCCGGAGGCCTAAGCTGGTGCTGGTGGACGGGAACCGGAACCCTTCCCTGCCGGTACATAGCCGGTGTATTGTCAAAGGGGATGGGACTTCGGCCTGTATCGCGGCGGCTTCGATCCTGGCTAAGGTGGAGCGGGACCGCCACATGGAGCAGATGGCGGGGTTCTATCCCCAATATCAGTTTGATAAACATAAAGGATACGGCACTGTCCTGCACTACCAGATGCTGGATCAGTATGGGCCTTCCCCGATCCACCGGCCTTCTTTTTTGAAGAAGTATACCCAGGGGGAGAAATCCCCGGCGGCCAAACGGGGCCGGATCGGGGAGGAAGCGGCCTGCGCGTATTTGGTGCAGGAGGGCTGGACGATCCGTTCCCGCAATTGGACCTGTCCGTATGGGGAGCTGGATGTGGTGGCGGAAAAGGATGGCCTGCTTGCCTTTGTGGAGGTCAAAGCCCGGAAAGAGGGCGCCCGGGTATCCGGCCGGGAAGCCGTGAGCCCCTCCAAACAGAAAAAGCTGGTGCAGGCAGCGGCGCTTTACCTTCAGCAGGTTCCGTCCGGCTATGCGGCCCGGTTTGACGTTTGTGAAGTGACGCTGAGCGGCGGGAAACATCCTGCCGTCTGCCGGCTGGAATACTGGCCGGCCGCTTTTGAAGGAGGGATTATCGATGCGTGTGATCGATCTGCACTGTGATACCCTGGCCTGTGCGGAGCAGGACGGGCGGGATTTATTCCGCAACGAGGGCCAGCTGGATCTGGAACGGGGGAACCGTCTGGGAAGCTGGGTACAGACCTTCGCCTGTTTTCTGCCCAGCAGCCTGCGCGGGGAGGAGGCTTATCAGACCTTCCTGCGCCAGCGGGGCAGGCTGATGGAAGCGCTGGAAAAGTATCCGGATGCACTGGAGCTTTATCACAGCGGTATCGAGCCTGCACCGGGGAAATGTACGGCCCTGCTTTCGGTGGAGGGCGGTACGGCTTTGGCTGGGAAGGCGGAACGGATTGAGGAATTTAAAAAGCTGGGTGTGTCCTTTTTTACCCTGGTTTGGAATGGGGATAATGAGCTGGCGCACGGCGTGGGCGGCGAAAACGCAGGTCTGACCTCCTTTGGCCGGGAATGCCTGGCGGAGCTGGAAAAATGGAATATCCTCCCGGATATTTCCCATTTGAACGACCTGGGGATGGCGGATGTATTTTCGCTGACGGAAGGCCCGGTTTTGGCTACGCATTCCAACCTGCGCAGCGTCTGGAATCATCCCCGCAATCTGACGGAGGAACAGTTCCGGGAGCTGGTCCGGCGGAAGGGGCTTTGCGGGATCAACTATTATCCGGCTTTTGTCAACGGGGGATCCGATTATGAGCCCGAAGCCTTGCGGCGTCATCTGGAGCGGATGCTGGAGCTGGGCGGCGAGGATATCCTGGCGTTGGGCTCGGATTATGATGGGGCGGAGATGCCGGCTTTCCTTTGCAGTGTAGAAAAGCTTGCGGCATTGCGGGAATATGTGGTAGAATGGTATGGAGAGGGATTGGCGGAAAAGCTGTTCTTTGAAAATGCCCGGCGGTTTTTGGAGAAAAACCTGCGGGTATAATACGATTTCTTGCTGAAAAGAGCAAAATCTTTTTACCGCGGCGTGGATTTCCACAGGCCCATAAAAATCAGCCGTATTTTTCGCCTTCTCATCCGGAAGGAATGAAACCGGTTTGGACGATGGAACACGACCAGACTGGAGGAAACGTGATGGAGTATAAAAGCACAAGAAACAGCGGCCTGCGGGTCAGCGCTGCCCAGGCGATTACACAGGGGATCTCCACGGAGGGCGGGCTGTTTGTCCCGGAAAGCCTGCCCCGGCTGGAGCTGGAGGATCTGGAATGTCTGGCAGGGAAAACCTATAATGAACGCGCGATCGAAGTGCTTTCCCTTTTTCTGACGGATTTTTCGGATGAGCAGCTTTGCCATTGCGTAAACCTGGCTTATACGGAGGAAAAATTCGGGGACGAAGAGATCACCCGGTTGGTTCAGTTAGGCGAAAACGGCCTGGCTGTGCTGGAGCTTTGGCATGGGCCCACCTGTGCGTTTAAGGATATGGCGCTTCAGCTATTGCCCCACCTGCTGACGACATCGGCGCAGATTATCCGGAGCGGCAGCGAGCGGGTCATCCTGGTCGCAACCTCCGGGGATACCGGCAAGGCGGCGCTGGAGGGCTTCCGGGATGTGCCCGGTACCCGAATGATGGTATTCTATCCGGCGGACGGCGTCAGCCCGACCCAGAAACGGCAGATGGTCACCCAGGAAGGGGAGAACGTTTCAGTCTGCGCGGTGGAGGGGAATTTCGACGACACACAGGCCGCCGTCAAATCCATCTTCACGGACCCGGTTCTCCGGGAGCGGATGGCGGAAAAGGGATTGCAGTTCTCCTCAGCCAACTCGATCAACTGGGGGCGTCTGGTGCCCCAGATCGTCTATTATGTATCGGCCTACTGCGACCTGCTGGCGGATGGGAAAATCAAGCTGGGGGATCCGGTCAACGTCTGCGTTCCGACCGGGAACTTTGGGAATATCCTCGCGGCCTATTATGCCAAAAAGATGGGTGTCCCGTTCGGGAAATTGATCTGCGCCTCCAATAAAAACCGAATCCTGACCGATTTTATCCGTACCGGCGTATACGACTGCAACCGCGATTTTTACGCGACCAACTCCCCCTCGATGGACATTCTGGTTTCCTCCAATCTGGAGCGTCTGCTTTACGATTTGTGCGGGGAGGAGGATTTCCAGATCACATCCTGGTACCGCGACCTGAAGGAAACCGGCCGGTTTGAGATCCCGCCGGCTGTCCGGGAAAAGCTGACGGCGGAATTCTGGGGAGGTTCCTGCGGTGAGGCGGAAACCCTTTCCGTTATCCAGCGTGTTTTCAGCGAGTATTCCTATCTCAGTGATACACATACAGCGGTTGCATTGGGGGCTTATGAGAATTACCGGGAAGAAACCGGGGATCAGACCCTGACCCTGGTGGTTTCGACGGCGAATCCTTACAAATTCACCGGGAGCGTCCTCTCCTCGCTGGGCGAGCCGGGAACCGAGGATGAAGCCGAGCAGATGGCGCTGCTCCACCGGATTTCCGAGCTGGAGATCCCGGCTTCCCTGCTGGAGATCCAGGATAAGCCGGTACGGTTTAACCGGCTTATCAGCCGGGAAGAAATGAAAGAGGACGTCGGACGTATGCTCAGGCTGTAG
>CANSRB010000024.1 GCA_947649285.1 uncultured Clostridia bacterium | reverse complement strand
AGCCGCAGCACTTGAAAAGAATCAAAGATTCTTTTCAAGTTGTTTGATTATAAAATAAGGCGGTGCGCGGCCTGCGCGCTGCCGGTTTTAATCGATGACGATTCAGAAGGAGACAAAATCATGAAGTTGAAAGAAAACAAGGGTTTTAATTCTCCCGCTAAGAAATTTGATTTTTTTAAATGGTTCAGCGGGATCCCATCCAGCGGCAAAGCCGTGATTACCGGCGGCGCCGCACTGCTTGTCTGCGGGCTTGCCGCCGGCGGGTATTTCCTGTTCCGTCAGCCTGAGATGCCGGTAGAGGTCCCTTCCTCTGCGCCGGTTTCTTCCGAGGCTTCTTCCGAGCCGGAAAGCTCCGAGCCGGAAAGCTCTGAGCCGGAGAGCTCCGAACCGGAGAGCTCTGAGCCAGAGAGCTCCGAACTGGAATCCTCCGAGGCATCCTCTGTGCAGGCCAGCAGCAAGGAAGCGGTCAGCAGTGCAGCATCAACTCCTCAAAAGGCTGTGGATCCCCCTCCTGCGGCGGATGCCGTAGCAGCGCTTCCGGACGGTTATCAGGAAAGCTTTGCCAATATGTATAAAAGCAACAAGGAAGTCAAGGGCCGGCTGATTGTCCCAGGGACCAGTGTGGATTACTATGTTCCTCAGACAAACAACAACGATTATTATTTGAATCACACCATCTATAAAGAATACAATGCGTGGGGCGTGCCTTTTGTTTCTTTTAACGTCACGATCAGCCCGGAATATCAAAGCACGAACACCCTGATTTATGGGCATTCGGACGATAAACGCGGGTTACAGCTTTCTGCGATCAAGAATTATAAAAACCTGGATTTTTATAAAAACCATCCGGTCATCACTTTCAATACAGTTTACGGGGACGCACAGTATAAGGTTTTGGGCTTCTTCCTGGAAAATGTAAATACGGCGGATACCTTCCCCTATCATAGCTATATTGATATGGATGACGCAACCATGAACTATTTCGTTGAAAATGTCCGGATGCGCAGCTTTATCGATACCCCGGTGGATGTACAGTCCGGGGACCGCTTCATCACTCTTTCGACCTGTTATTCAACAACGAGCAAAAACTTCCGTTATGCGCTGGTGGCAAGAAAAGTGCGTCCGGGTGAGTCTTCCAGCGTGGACACTTCGCAGGCGGCGGTAAATTCGGACCGCAAAGAGCCAACCGGCCCGATTTCTTAAACAGTCATTATCCGGCAGATGGATGAAAAGGAGGTGGAAATTTGAAAAGAGGGCTTTTTATCAACCTGGTCGCACTCTTTTGTGCGGGAGCGGTTTGCAGCGGCTCCGTCGTTTATGCGGCGGGGAAAATCGAAGTTGCAGACAGTGTGAACCATGGCTGGGTCGGATTCGACGACCATTTTTTGCAGGACGGCGGGGAAGCCGGGATTGCCGATTTGCTGGAACAGGATCGGAAAGAAGAAGAGAGCTCAAAGCCGCCGGCTTCATCGGAGCCGGCCTCCAGTGAGGAGGTTTCGAGCAAGGCGGGGAGCAGTGGCAGCGAAAGCCTGCTGGAAAGCAGTGCGCCGAACGAAGGGACAAACGCCGTTTCATCGGAACCAGTTCCGTCGAAACCAGCTTCCTCAGAGCCGGCCTCATCGGAAGCGGTTTCATCAGAGCCGGTTTCATCGGAACTAGTTTCATCCAAGCCTGCTTCCAGCGAGTTGGAAGCTTCATCTGAGCCAGCTTCGTCGGAACCGGTTTCCAGCGGTGGAGAGTCCAGTGAAACGGAATCCTCCGAGGAGGAATCTTCGGAAACGGTTTCCAGCGATCCGGTATCCTCGGAGGAAAGTTCCGATGTGGAGCTGCCTGAAGAGGAATCCTCTTCAGAAATAAGCTCTTCTGAGGAAACAAGCTCGGAAGAGGAAAGTTCAGAGGAAGCACCCCTCCCGTCAGAGGTAGATCCGGAATTGCTGAATATCCTGGCTGGGGCGGTTCAGCGCGAAATTGTCGGCACCAATACGCCGCCTTCTTCCCAGTATTACGAAGCGTATAAAGCACAGGCGGTAGCCGCCCATACCTATATGGAATACCATTACCAGAATACCGGGAAATATCCCAGTATGTCCTATTCAACTCCTGATCCCAAGACAGTGGAGCTGGTTCAGGAAGTATACTCCGAGTTGATTTATTACAACGGAAAGGTCATCAACGCAACCTATCATGCGGCTTCGGGAGGACATACTCAGAATTCCGGGTATGTCTGGATGGCGGATCTGCCTTACCTGGCAGGGGTGGAGAGCGCCTATGATGATTACGCGAAAACCACGACGCTGTCTTATGATAAGGTTGAATCCAAGCTTCGGGAGAATGGCTTCGATGTGGATTCCTCAGCGCCCCAAGACTGGTTCGACCTTGCGAACGCGACCTATTCGGACGGAGGCTTTATTGACCAGATTCTGGTCTGCGGCAAGACGGCCACCGGGAAAAAGCTGCGGGAAATCTTCGGGGCGAACGTGCTCTACAGCGTGAAGATTGACGGCATCGAATTTGACGGGAGCAGCTTCCGTTTTTCCACCCGGGGTTATGGGCATGGTGTTGGCCTGAGCCAGCTGGGCGCGAAGGGCTATGCGGCCAATGAAGGCTGGAGCTATCAGCAGATCCTGACCCATTATTATACCGGAACAACGATTCAATAAGGAGGCCGATATGCCGGCGATTTCACTTTTAATCAAGCCTGCTTCTTCCAGCTGCAATATGCGGTGTGAGTACTGTTTTTATGCGGATGTAGCGAGCCACCGGGAAACGCCGAATTACGGGGTGATGTCCGAGGAAACGCTGGAAATCATCGTCCAAAAGGCGTTTGATTATGCGGACACCCTGGTAGCGTTCGGTTTTCAGGGCGGTGAGCCGACCATGGCCGGGCTGGATTTTTTCCGCCGTGTGGTAGAGCTCCAAAAAAAATACAACACCCGGCGGATCCAGGTCAACAACGCGATCCAGACCAACGGGCTGAATATCAACGACGAATGGGCGGAATTCCTGCATGAAAATAACTTCCTGGTGGGGCTTTCCCTGGACGGGACGGCGGATATCCACGACCGCTACCGTCGGGACGCCGAGGGCAGGGGTACCTTTGAACGGGTGCTGGCCGCGGCGCGGGTGATGGAACGGCATCGGGTGGAATTTAATATCCTGACGACGGTGAATATCGACGTTGCGCGGAATATTGAGCGGATCTATTACTTTTTCCGAAAACAGGGCTTCTCGTATCTTCAGTTTATTCCCTGCCTGGACGAGCTGAACCAGCCGGGCGGGCAGAACGGCTACTCCCTGACGCCGGAAGCCTACGGCGATTTCCTCAAGCGGCTGTTCCGGCTGTGGTATGTGGATCTGAACACCAAGCGCCCGGTCAGCATCCGGTATTTCGACAACCTGGTCATGATGCTGGGGGGCTATCCGCCGGAAAGCTGCGGGATGTCGGGGTCATGCAGCTGTTATTATATGATTGAGGCGGACGGGAGCGTCTACCCCTGCGATTTTTATGTTACGGATGAGTGGCGGATCGGCCGGGTACAGACGGACGGCTGGGCGGAAATGAGCGCTTCGGATACGGCCAGACGGTTTGTGGAAATTTCCCGCCAGGTGGCGGAGGAATGCCAGAGCTGCCCCTATTACCGGCTTTGCCGAGGCGGATGCCGCCGGAATCGGGAGCCGATCTCTCTCGGAGAGAATACGCCGAACTTTTTATGTCCGGCTTTCCGGGAATTTTTCGCCTATGCGGCGGAGGATTTGGCCAAGGCGGCGCGGAAATTCCTGCGCTGAAATAAGGGGCTGTTTGGATTTCCCCGATTTTCAAACAAGCCTGAAGATAATGGAGATGAAAAGTATGGCAACCCTTACGGTGCATAAATTTTCAAAAACGAAGTCGGGCGAAATCGTCCGGCTTTTCCGCTTTGAAAACGGGACGGTCAGTGTGGACGTCCTCAATTTGGGAGCGGCTGTAGCGGCTGTCCGGACGCCGGACAAATCCGGGAAGCTGGCCGATATTTGCTTGGGCTATTCGGATGCCGCCGGTTATGAGAAACAGGACTGCTATTTCGGGGTTGTGGTTGGCCGGTATGCCAATCGGATCCGGGGAGGGCGGTTCCAGCTGAACGGGCAGGTGTATCAGCTGGACCAGAACGATCATGGCAACTGCCTGCACAGCGGGGCTGCCGGGTTTGACAAGCGGCTCTGGGACTGGGAAACCGAGGGGGACACGCTCATCCTGCGGCTGGAAAGCCCGAACGGGGAAGGAGGGTTCCCCGGGGACCTGCGGGTGGAGGTGCGTTACCGTTTGACAGACGAAAACGAACTCATCATCGATTACCGGGGTGTCTGCGACCAGGACAGCATCCTAAACCTGACCAACCACAGCTATTTCAACCTTAACGGCCATGGCAAGGGGGATATCCTGCGGCATCAGCTCCGGATCAACGCCAGCCGTTTTACCCGGGTGGACGCTGAGGCGATCCCGACCGGGGAACTCCCGCTGGTAGAAGGTACTCCTTTCGATTTCCGGGAATTCCACCCGGTCGGGGAGCGAATCGGGCAGGAGGACGCCGATTTGCAGGCGGTAGGCGGCTATGACCACAATTTCGCGTTGGATGGGGAGGGCCTGCGGGAAGCGGCCTGCCTCAAGGAAAGCTATACCGGCCGGAAGCTAACGGTCTATACTGACTTGCCCGGGATTCAGGTCTATGCAGGGAATATGCTGAAGGGCGAGTCCGGAAAATCCGGCGCGCGCTATGGCAAGCGGAGCGGGATTGCCCTGGAAACCCAGTATTTCCCGGATTCGCCCAACCGCCCGGAGTTCCCCTCCTGCGTTAAAAAAGCCGGGGAGATTTATGAGAGCCGTACGGTTTACCGCTTCGATGTGGAAACTTAACACTTCGGGAGCAAAGATGTCACATTTTTATCACAAAAGCAGTGGAACAATCACCGAAAATGTGTTATAATGTTCCCAGCGCTTTTATTCAAGTTGCCGGAAACCGACGGACAGCCTGTTTCCGGCGGCATATTTTTAGGAGGGACACCATGATTGAGGTTTCACATCTCACCAAAAAATATGGTCAGAACCTCGCACTGGACGACGTATCCTTTCATGTCAACCGGGGCGAGATTTTAGGATTCCTGGGGCCGAACGGCGCTGGGAAATCCACGACCATGAATATTTTGACGGGTTATTTGTCCGCGACCGACGGGACCTGTACCATCAACGGGCACGATATCCTGGAGGACCCGATCGAAGCCAAAAAAGCGATCGGCTACCTGCCGGAGCAGCCCCCGCTTTATCTGGATATGACGGTAAAGGATTATCTGAATTTCATCTATGACCTGAAAAAGGTCAAGCTTCCGCGGGAAGCGCATATCAAAGAAATCTGCGGCGTTGTCCGGATTAACGAGGTCTATAACCGCCTGATTAAGAACCTGTCCAAGGGCTACCGTCAGCGTGTAGGCGTGGCGCAGGCCATGATTGGCAACCCGGAGGTTCTGATCCTCGATGAGCCGACTGTGGGCCTTGACCCCAAGCAGATTATCGAGATCCGGAACCTGATCAAATCCCTGGGAGAACGGCACACGATCATCCTGTCTTCCCATATCCTGCCGGAGATCCAGGCGGTCTGCGAGCGGGTAGTGGTCATCAGCAAAGGCAAGCTGGTGGCGGATGATACCACGGCCAACCTGTCCAAGAACCTTTCAACCGACCGGCATTACCGCCTGCTGATCGACGGCCCGGAGGAGAAGGTTTGTTCTGCGCTGAAAAGCATTACTGGGATGCGCGAAGTCCAGACGCTCGGCAAACGGGAAGAGGGCGTGTACGAATACCAGATCGAGGCGGAGGAAAATGTGGATATCCGCCGCGAGATTTTCAAACGGCTTTCCGAGCGGAGCTGGCCGCTGCTGGGCCTGCGTTCCAGCGAGCTTTCGCTGGAGGATATCTTCTTACAGCTGACGAATGAAGGAGGCGAGCAGAAATGACGGCAGTATTCAAACGGGAATTCAAAGGCTATTTCAGTTCCCCGCTGGGCTATATTTTTTTAGCGGTCATGTTCTTTTTTTCAGGGCAGTTTTTTTCGACTCTGCTGGCGCTGAGCTATGCACAGATTGAGCTGGTGTTCAGTTCCATGTTTACCGTTGTCACCATGCTGATCCCGATCCTGACCATGCGTTTGATGAGCGAGGATAAAAAGCTTCGGATTGACCAGCTTTACCTGACCGCTCCGGTCAGTATCGGTGGTGTAGTACTCGGCAAATACCTGGCGGCCTGCGCGGTTTATCTGATCGGGATTGCGCCGACGATCCTGTATACCATTATCCTGGCGACGTTTACCACCCCGGACTGGAATGTCTTTTTAGGGAACTTCTTCGCTTTGGCCCTGCTGGGTGCAGCGATGCTGGCGATTGGTATTTTTGTTTCTTCCACAACGGAAAGCCAGATGGTCGCGGCGATTCTTTCCTACGCCATCCTGATGTTTATCATGCTGTTTGACACGATTGTGACGGCCCTGCCGAGCGGGCTGTCTTTCTTGGAGCCGGTGCTGCGGGCGCTTTCCTTCCTTTCCCGTTACAATGACTTTATGAGCGGCATTTTGAACGTTTCGCATATTATTTTCTTTGTCAGTTTTGTGGTTGTCTTTAACTTTCTGACAATCCGCGTGCTGGAAAAGAAGAGATGGGGCTAAGGAGGAAAAAGCGATGAAAAAAAACCTGTTGAATCGCCGACGTTTTAAATACGGTTCCTTGGCGACCATTATTACCGTAGGCTTTATTGTAGCGGTAGTGCTGCTGAATGTGGTCTGCACCCTGTTGCTGGAGCGCTATCCGCTGAGCATTGACCTGACCAGCGACAACCGTTTTAAACTGACGGATGAGAGCGTGGAATTTGTCAAATCCATCGACGAGGATGTCACCATCCTGGTTTTGGCGGATGAATCCACCTTTGAAGGGAATTCGGACCTGTACAAGCAGGCGTATGAAATCATCCGGGATTATGAAAAAAATAACGGCCGGATTGAAGTGCAGTTTGTGGATATGAAAAAGGATCCGTCTATTGCCAGCAAATACCCGGATGAATCCCTGAACGAAGCCGACATCATCGTCCAGACGGGCAAGCGTTATAAGAAATTTGCTTCCAGCTCGCTGTTCACTGCTACGCAGACCCAGTATGGTGGGTATGCCTACAGTTCCCAGGCGGAGCAGGTCATGACCTCTGCCCTGATGTACGCAACGGATTCCAACCCGGCGAAGGTTGTACTGCTGACCGGTTTTGACGGGGCGGATGTTTCCGCGTACAAAGAACTGCTTCAGAGCAATAACTATGAAGTGGTAACCCAGGACCTGATGACAGAGGAGTTGGATTCCTCGGCTTCCTTCCTGATCCTGCCGCAGCCGTCTGCCGATTTGACTGCCGCACAGGTGGCGAAGCTGGAGAATTTCCTGGACAACGGCTCTGAATTTGGAAAGTCCCTGGTTTTTGTGGCTTCCCCGACGGCAAATGTCGGCCCGGTGCTGAAAAACTTCCTGGCGGATTGGGGGCTTGAGCTGGGGGAAGGCGTCATCTATGAAACAGAGGCGGCCAATATTTACACGACGATGATGGATCAGAGCAATTTCACCATGAGCGCTCAGCTGGTGGACGAGGACATTGCCGCTGGGATGAAGAAAACCACCCTGCCGGTAATCAGCTCGTACAGCCGCCCGGTCCAGACTCTCTTTGAAAACAAGGACAATCGCAGCACAACGGTTCTGGTTCAGACCAATGAAACCTCCGGCCTGCTGCCGCTGGATGCCGGCGAGGATTTTGACTTTTCCTCCGCCCCGCAGAGCAGCTATCCGGTGATTGTAAAAGCCAGCAAGGCCCGTTCGCTGAACAACAGTATGCGCTATTCCAACCTGCTGGCAATTGGTTCCACCCAGATGCTGTCGGCCAATATGCTGAATTACGGCGGGTTTGCCAACGGCGACCTGATGATGACGATTACTAACGACATTGCAGAGAAAAAGGATTCTGTTGTCATCCTGCCGGTGAATATGTCTTCCAAGACCATTACCATTTCAGACGCGCAGGTCCGTACCAATACCATTATTTTTGTATTTGTGATCCCGGCGGCTACCGTTATTTTCGGTATTGTCGTCTGGCTGCGCCGGAGGCATAGCTGATGAACAAAAAAGTAAAATCCATTCTTTGGGGTTCCGGACTCATTGTGATTCTGGGAATTGCAGTGGCGGTGCTGCTGCTGACCCAGGCAGACCCGCAGGAGGAGATGGAGAAACACGCCTCCAGCCTGGCAGCCAAGCTGGTCACGCTGGTTAATGAGCAGAGCAGTGATGTGGAATCCCTCCATATCAAAAACGAGCTGGATGAATACACGATTACCCGGGCGGGTGAAGGGGTGTGGCGGATTCCGGAAATTGCCGAGTTTGCCCAGCAGGATTACCTTTATCTGGAAACCCTGGGGCAGGCCAGCAATATTAATGCCAATGAAGTGATCGAAGAAAACTGCACGGATCTCAGCAAATTCGGGCTGGACCGTCCCAAACTGGTGATTGATGTCACCTATGTCAACGGGAACGAATATCATCTGACAGTTGGTAATCGTGCGCCGGGCAGCGGGGCGCAATACATCATGCAGGAAGGGGACAGCACCGTCTATGCGCTGCCGTCCACCAGTATCCCGAATTTGTACTATAACCGGCATCAGTATACCGAAAAAACCGTGATCGAAACCTTTGATCCGGAAGACCCTTCGACGGTTCCGCATATCGATTATGTCAAGATCGAGCGCCCGGATCTGGAGCAGCCGATCATCATGGAGAGCATGACCCAGGAAGAGATGGGGCCGAACGCCGTCATCCAGACCAACCTTCGGCTGAAAAGCCCGGTCAACGCTATGCTGAGCGAAACCCCGCTTCAAACCTATGTTTTCGCCCTGTTCGGCATGACCGGCTCGGAAGTTGTAGCGGCGAATCCCACGCCGGAAGAGCTTACCCAATATGGGTTTGACGAACCGTCTTCCACCTATGAGCTCCGTTATAACGAAACGAGCACTGTGAAGCTGACTACCGGCTATAAAGTGCGGGGACAGTCTTACCCGGACGAGAACGGCAATACCTATGAAACCGACTGCTATTACGTCATCAAGGAGGGGATTAACCAGATTTATGTGGTTCCGACCCAGATGGTGACCTGGATGGAAATGCAGCCGAAAGACATTATTTCTTCGGCAGCAGTGCTTCCGAATATCCTGGATATTGAATCGCTGGAAACCGTAGTGGAAGGCCGGAAAACGGTTGTGGATTTCACTCTGGGCGAGGATCCGACAAAGTCTTCGGATATAACGGCTACCCTCAACGGGGAAGCCCATGATATTGAACCGGTGCGGAGCTACCTCCAATTGATTATGGGGACGGCGATCCAGGATATTTATACCGGGGAAGTGACAGGCGAGCCGGTTTTCCGTGCCGATTATCATTACCGCAGCGGGAAAACGGATACCATTGAGGTTTATCTCCTGGCAGACCGCACGGCAGTCCTCTCCCTGAATGGGAATAAGGGCTTCCTGGGCAGGGCCGGTTACGTGGATAAAATCGTGAAAGAGACGCAAAACCTTCTGGATGGCAAGGAAATAGACATCAACTGGTAAGCTTTGCGGTTCAGATGGGTTTGTACTGGAAAACCCCTATTGAAAAGAGGTCAGGGACGCTGTGAACCGGCGTCCCTGAATTTTTTATCGGGCTCTGGAATAAGGGGTTCTAAAGCTGTGCATACTGTTTAAATATGTGGAAAAGTTCCTGTAAAAACTGCACAAGCAAGGGTACTTACGGTGTTTGTAAATAGGGAAAAAGCAGAATTTCGTTGAAAACCCTTTGAATTTGCCGGGTATGCGTTGACGATGCGCAAGAATCTGGCTATAATGAGTTCACAATCAAGGAAGAATTATTGAACTACAAAAGAGGGAGAGTTATACTTATGTACGTTAAGGAAGTCACAGTCCAGAATCAGGTTGGCTTGCACGCGCGCCCAGCAACTTTTTTTATTCAGAAAGCCAATGAGTTCAAAGCGAATATCTGGGTGGAGCGCGAAGAGCGCCGGGTGAATGGCAAAAGCCTGTTAGGCGTACTGTCCCTGGGGATTGTAGGCGGAACTACGATCCGGATTATGGCTGACGGTTCGGATGAACAGCTTGCTGTTGACGGTTTGGTTCACCTGGTTGAAAGCGGTTTTGCAGAATAAGATGTTTTTGCCGGAAGCAGGATGCTTTCGGCTTTTTGCTTAAAACAGAGAGAAGGGCGGCATGGAATCGAAAGAACGGTTTACCGGCTTGGGGGAAATGTACCAGAAATACCGCTCCGGCTATCCGGAAGGTTATTTAAAAGATCTGATGCAGCTTTGCGGGCTGTCCCCCGGCAGTGCGGCCGCGGATGTCGGTGCGGGAACCGGCCTGCTGACCCATGGCCTGCTTGCGCAGGGGTTGGCTGTAACGGCCGTAGAGCCGAACCAGGAGATGCGGGGGGAACTTTCCTCCTGGCTGGGGAAGGAGCCCTTCCTGCGGATTCTGGACGGCACTGCGGAGAAGACCGGGCTTGCAGAGCAGAGTGTCCGGTTGGTGACAGCGGGACAGGCCTTCCACTGGTTCGACCAGGGGGCGTTCCGGCAGGAATGCCGGCGGATCCTGGTTCCGGATGGCTGGGTGTCCCTGGTTTGGAACAGTCGGGATGAGGAAGATCCGGCTGTTCAGGAACTGAAAGAGGTTTTCCGTCGGTTTTGTCCGGGCTTTTACGGGTTCAGCAATGGCTTTTGCGCGGACCGGCAGGTTTTTGCCGGTTTCTTCCGGGAGGGTGTTTATGAGAGCCGCTGCTATGCCAATGATCTCCCGTATACGCGGGAGAGCTTTATCGGGCGGAGCCTTTCCTCCTCTTACGCCCCCCGGGAAGGGGATCCGGGCCGGCCGGCCTTGATCGAGGCGCTGTCCGGATTGTTCGGCCGGTATGCAGAAAACGGGGTCCTGCTTTTGAAAAACCGTACCCAAAGCTACACTGGCCGTGTATAGTCCAAATAGGCTTCCGGTAAAAAGGGGCAAAAAGGAAAGCCCTGTCAAACGACAGGGCTTTTTTGTATGTGCTATGTGAAAGCGCGGCGCGGGGACTACTCTTCGACAATAAAGGATTTGATATCCGCAAAGAAAGCGTCTGCGTTGTCGGTATGTGCATCCAGGCGGATCGGTTTGGAAATATCCAAGCTAAAAATACCCATGATGGACTTGGCGTCAACGGCGTATCTGCCGGAAATCAAGTCAACGTCATAATCGCATTTTGCCACAGTGTTGACGAAGAGTTTTACGTCGTTAATAGTGTTCAATCGAATGGTTGCTGATTTCATAGTTAAATCCTCCCTGTATATGGTTTTTAGAATATTTCACTATAATTAAACTATAACAGGCAATTCCTTTTTCGTCAACTGCTAATTGTAAAAATCTTTAAAATCCCTTATAATTACTTTGTAAGAAATATCTTAAAATCCCTTTGTTTTTGAGCGATTTTGGTGAGGTTTGGGATCAAATTTTCAATTTCGTCATGATTCTGCGGGCAAGGATAGGGGAATTTCTCCTTTTTTCGCAGGTTTTTGTGATTTATCCCAAAATTCACCATTTTTTAATGCTGAAACTGATGGAATTGGATTTCGGTCTGTTCCATTATAAGGATGCAGGCTTTAAACGGGAGCCCTGCCGACATGGGGCGAAAAGAAAGGAAGCTATGAAAGCTGCGTTTTGCACCTTGGGGTGTAAAGTGAACCAATATGAAACTGAGATCCTGCAAAAGCAGTTCCGGGAGGAGGGTTTTCTCCTTGTCCCGCCTGAAGAAGAAGCTGATGTTTACGTGGTCAATTCCTGCACGGTGACTTCGGCGGGGGACAAGAAAACCCGCCAGCTTCTGCGGCAGTTCCGCCGGAGGAATCCCCAGGCGCTGATCGCTTTAACCGGCTGCTATCCCCAGGCGTTCCCGGATGAAGCGGGGGCGCTTTCCGAGGTGGATCTGGTCACGGGGACCTATAACCGCCGGACCTTGCTGGCGGATATCCGGGAGGTGCTGGCTTCCCGGGAACGGAAGGTGCATATCCTGCCCCATACCCGGGGGGAGCCCTTTGAGCCCATGCAGGCGGATCGGCTCAGCGAGCACACCCGCGCTTTTGTCAAGATTGAGGATGGCTGCGATCGGTACTGCTCCTACTGTATTATCCCCAAGGCCCGGGGGCCGATCCGGAGCAAAGAGCTTTGCCATCTGCGGGAAGAGCTGGAGGCCCTCGCGGCAAACGGCTACCGGGAGGTGGTCTTGGTCGGGATCAACCTCAGCTCATACGGCCGGGATACCGGCACGTTTCGGCTTGCGGATGCGGTCGAACTGGCCTGCTCCGTGGAGGGGATCGATCGGGTGCGTTTAGGCTCACTGGAGCCGGAGCTTCTGACAGAGGAGGACCTCGACCGTCTGGCGGTGCTGCCCGGCTTCTGCCCGCAGTTCCATCTTTCCCTGCAAAGCGGCTGCACCCGGACGCTTCGCCGGATGAACCGGCATTATACGGCGGAGGAATATGCCGGGATTGTGGAGAGGATCCGGGCGCGTTTTGAAAACCCTTCGATCACCACTGATTTAATGGTGGGGTTCGCCGGGGAAACCGGAGAGGAATTTGAAGAATCCCGTGCCTTTGCGGAGCGGATTGGTTTTGCGAAGATCCATGTGTTCGCGTATTCCGTACGGGAGGGCACCCGTGCGGCTTCTTTCCCGGACCAGGTTTCTCCGGAAGAAAAAGGGAAGCGAAGCAAGGCGATGATGGAAACAGCGGCCCGGCTCCGGGCGGGCTTTTTGGACAGCCAGGAGGGGACGGTTCAGGAGGTTCTGTTCGAACGCCGCCGCAGCGACGGGATGTGGACAGGTTATACCCAAAATTATACGCCGGTTTTGGTTCCTGGTACGGAGGAGCTGGGCGGCTGTATTAAGATGGTTGAATTAGGCGGACGTTCAGGAGATGCCTGCGCCGGCCGGATCAAGGAATAAGGAGTGGAAATGATGGCAGTATATCGCATTTATGTAGAGAAGAAGCCGGAATTTGCCGTGGAAGCCAAAGGGGTTCTCGCAGACCTGCGTACCTCCCTTCGGCGCACGGAGGTGGAATCCGTTCGTCTGCTGAACCGTTATGATGTTCAGGGGATTTCCGAAGAAACCTTTAAAAAGGCAGAAAAAACGATTTTTTCTGAGCCTCCGGTGGATACGGTCTGCTTCGACCTGCCTAAGCTGGAAAAAAACCAGCGGATGTTTGCGGTGGAATACCTGCCGGGCCAGTTTGACCAGCGGGCGGATTCCTGCGCGCAGTGTATCCAGCTGCTGGTGCAGGGCGACCGTCCCCTGGTGCGGAATGCGCGGATCTATATCCTGACCGGGGAGTTGACCGACGCTCAGTTTGAGGACATCAAGGCCTATCTGATCAACCCGGTCGAGAGCCGGGAGGCGTCGCTGGAGCCGTTCCCTTCTTTGGAACAGGACTATGAAGTCAAAACAGAGGTGGAAACCCTGGCAGGCTTTATCGGAAAAACCCGGGAGGAACTGGAGGAATTTGTAAAAATCTACGGGCTGGCCATGGATCTGGACGACATTGCGTTCTGCCAGGCTTATTTCCGGGATACCGAGCGGCGGGATCCTACCATTACCGAAATCCGGATGATTGATACCTATTGGTCGGATCACTGCCGGCACACCACCTTTTTGACCCGGATCGACCAGGTGGAAATCGAAGATGATTTTATCCGGGAAACCTATCAGGATTATCTGGATACCCGGGAGGAGCTCTATCGGGGCCGGGATGACAAGCCGGTCACCCTGATGGATCTGGCGGTCATTGGGGCGAAGAAGCTGAAAAAAGACGGTTTGCTGACGGATCTGGATGAGTCGGAGGAGATCAACGCCTGCTCCGTCCGGATCAAGGTGGATGTGGACGGTACGGAAGAGGATTGGCTCCTGCTGTTCAAAAACGAAACCCACAACCATCCCACCGAGATCGAGCCGTTCGGCGGTGCGGCAACCTGTCTGGGCGGTGCAATCCGCGATCCGCTTTCCGGCCGGGCGTATGTCTACCAGGCGATGCGGGTCACCGGCGCGGCGAACCCGCTGCTTCCGGTAGAAGAAACCATCAAGGGCAAGCTGCCCCAGCGGAAAATTGTGACCGGTGCCGCAGCCGGATACAGCTCTTATGGGAACCAGATCGGATTGGCGACTGGGCAGGTGGCCGAGATCTACCACGATGGTTATGCGGCAAAGCGGATGGAGATCGGTGCGGTTTTAGGCGCGGCTCCGGCGGAAAATGTCGTGCGGGAAGTCCCGCAGCCGGGTGACGTCGTCATCCTGCTGGGCGGGCGTACCGGCCGGGATGGCTGCGGCGGCGCTACCGGCTCCTCCAAGTCCCATACATTGAATTCGTTGGAAACCTGCGGCGCAGAGGTTCAGAAGGGCAACGCGCCCGAGGAACGCAAGATCCAGCGCCTGTTCCGGAATCCGGAGGCCACGCGGCTCATCAAACGCTGCAACGACTTCGGTGCGGGCGGCGTATCCGTCGCGATCGGGGAGTTGGCTGACGGGCTTCATATCAATCTGGACGCTGTCCCCAAAAAATATGACGGGCTGGACGGGACCGAGCTGGCGATTAGTGAATCCCAGGAGCGGATGGCCTGCGTGATCCGCCGATCGGATATGGAACAGTTCATCGCGATGGCTGGGCAGGAAAATATCGAAGCCACTCATGTGGCGACCGTGACAGATCAGAACCGCCTGACCATGGACTGGAACGGGAACCGGATCGTGGATCTTTCCCGGGACTTCCTGAATTCGAACGGGGCGGCGAAACATACGGATATCCGGATTACCGCGGCGGAGGTGCATCCGGTGCATCAGCGGGAGCTGAACCTCCGGGAGATTATCGCGCATCTTTCCAGCCTGGAGCTTTGCTCCCAAAAAGGCCTGGTAGAGCGTTTCGACTCCACGATTGGCGCGAATACGGTTCTGATGCCCTTCGGCGGCG
This sequence comes from uncultured Clostridia bacterium, assembly GCA_947649285.1. GTDB lineage: Bacteria > Bacillota > Clostridia > Oscillospirales > Ruminococcaceae > Paludihabitans. The sequence goes on along the minus strand of CANSRB010000024.1, from coordinate 2,426 downwards.
AACGGCAGAAGACTCCGACCCAGGCGATGGTAGCGAAGATACCGGTGCTGAAAGGCGAAACAGAAACTTGTTCGGTGATGGCCTGGGGGTTCAATCCCTATCTGTCGGAGCAGTCGCCTTATCATGGCGCCATCTATGCGGTGGTGGAATCCGTAGCGAAAGCAGTTGCGGTGGGCGGAAGCCATACCCATTGCTGGCTGACCTTCCAGGAATACTTTGAACGCACCCAGAATAACCCGGTCCGGTGGGGGAAACCAATGGCCGCGCTTTTAGGCGCTTACCGTGCGCAGCGGGAGCTGGGCATCGCCTCGATCGGCGGCAAGGACTCCATGAGCGGCACCTTCGAGGATATCGACGTCCCGCCGACCCTCTGTTCTTTCGCGGTATCTACGACGAAAGCTTCCCGTGCCGTTTCGCAGGAATTCAAACAGCATGGGCATCCGGTTGCGCTGATCCTGCCGGCTTACACGCCGGAAGGGCTCCCGGATTTTTCCAGCGTGAAAGAGGTCTTTTCCAAGGTGGAAGCCCTGATCGCTTCAGGGAATGTCCATGCTTGCTGGGCGTTGACCTCCGGCGGTCTGATCGAGGCGCTGGCCAAGATGTCGTTCGGCAATCAGATTGGGGTGAAGGTCGCCGCCGAGCTGGATAAAACGCTGATGTTCAATCCGGTTTACGGCGGGTTTGTGTTGGAACTGGAGCCGGGCACCCAGGCCGAAGGCTTCCGGGTGATCGGCACCACGATTTCGAAGTATATCCTCGGCTTGCCTAAAACCCTGATGATCAGCCTGGCGCAGCTGGAGGAACGCTGGCAGAAAACTCTCGAGCCGGTTTATCCCTGCCGTGCTGCGGGGAAAACGCCCTCCCAGCCAAGCGCGATTACGTATAAAGGCAGCGGCCTGTTCAACCGGAAGATCCAGCGTATTTCTTCCCCGGTGAAGTTTGCTAAGCCTAAAGTCTTGATCCCGGTATTCCCCGGTACCAACTGTGAGGACGACAGTGCGCGCGCTTTTGAAAAGGCGGGGGCGGAGGCTGAAATTTTCGTGATCCGCAACCTGACCAGCACGCATATTGAGGAATCGGTGCGGGAATTTGCTCGCCGGATTGCCGGGGTGCAGATGATTATGCTTCCAGGCGGCTTTTCGGGCGGGGATGAACCGGACGGCAGTGCGAAGTTTATTACCTCCTTCTTCCGCAACCCGCAGGTGAAGGAGGCGGTGATGGCCCTCCTCCAGAAGCGGGACGGCCTGATGCTCGGGATCTGCAACGGCTTCCAGGCATTGCTCAAGCTGGGCCTGCTGCCCTACGGCGAGATCCGCGAGCTGGACGAAACAGCGCCGACCCTGACCTTCAATACGATTGGACGGCATCAGTCCATGATGGTCAATACCCGGATCTGCTCGGCAAAATCTCCCTGGCTTTACCGAACCCAGCCGGGTGAGATTCATACGGTCCCGGTTTCCCATGGGGAAGGACGGTTTATTTGTCCCCAGCCGCTGATGAAGGAATTGATCGCCAACGGGCAGGTTGCCACTCAGTATGTCGATCTTTCGGGCTGCCCGACTTATGATACCGCCTTTAACCCGAACAAGAGCACCCAGGCGATTGAGGGCATCACTTCGCCGGATGGACGGATCTTCGGCAAGATGGCGCACAGTGAACGCACCGGGAATCAGATCAGCAAAAACGTATGGGGAAATAAGGACCAGAAGATTTTCCTCTCCGGTGTGGAATATTTTACAATATAAATCCTGATTTTGTACGGCGGCCGGCTTGGCCGCCGTATTTTTATAGGAATCCCGCATGAAGAAAAAGGGCGAAAAGAATCGTTTTTCTGGATATGGGGAAAAATTTTTGTTTCCGGGGGCTTATACGAATTCTCAATAAAACGATGCAGTCGTTTTATTGGGCCGCAGAATGCGGTCTGGCGGCGCAGCCGCCAAGAATATTGTCAATACTTTTCGTGGTGCGCCGCCGTGCCTGCGCCGCACCACGCCGCGATAAAAAGATTAAAATCTTTTTATCAAGAAATAGTATTAATCCTTGAATTCTTTTTTTATTCCCGATATAATAACAGGGAACCAGCGCCGGAAAAGGAGGCAGCATGAAAGGGAAAGTGAAAAAAGCGGCACAGGAAAACCGCAGGGATTTTATAAAATTTGTCATATTTGGCGTGCTGATCGTTCTGATGGTATTATTGACGATCGTTCTTTTGCCCTGGATTATCTCGCTGAAAGATGAAGCGGGAAGGGAGGCTCTCCAGCAGTATATCCGTTCCAAAGGCGTCTGGGGTGTGCTGATCCTGCTGGGGATCCAGATTTTACAGGTCGTGGTGGCGTTTATCCCAGGAGAGCCCATCGAAGTGATGGCGGGCCTGCTCTACGGTACGGTCGGGGGCTGGGCGATCTGTACGGTGGGAATGCTGATGG
>CANSRB010000023.1 GCA_947649285.1 uncultured Clostridia bacterium | reverse complement strand
CGCAGTCGGTTCTCCAGCTCCTGCAATAATTGCAAGCGTGATAAAAAACCGCTCCTTTCGGAGCGGTTTTTTGTTGCTATTTGGCGACGTTGTTTTGAGGGTTCCCCCCCAGGAAAGCTTTCAGGTTATCACAGACAATCCCGATCAGGCGCTCCCGCGATTCCCGGCAGGCCCAGGCAATATGGGGGGTAATCACGCAGTTCCGGGCGGTCAGGAGAGGGGAATCCGGGCGGATCGGCTCGACCGTGGCGACATCCAGCGCAGCCCCGGCGATCTGCCCGGCGTTGAGGGCGTCGGCTACCGCCTGTTCGTCAATAACGCCGCCCCGCGCCGTGTTGATCAGCAGGGCGTTGGGCTTCATCAAAGCGAGGGTTTCGCGGTTTATCAGGCGGGTTGTTTCGGGGAAGAGGGGGCAGTGGAGGGAAACGATATCACTGCGGTGGAGCATTTCTTCCAGCGGGACAAAGCGGAGCCCATCCCGTTCCAGCTCGGGGCGGACGGTGCGGGAAAAGACCTGGACTTCCATATCGAACGCCCGGGCGATCTGGGCAACCTTCCGGCCGATGGAGCCGAAGCCGACCAACCCCAAAGTCTTGCCGGAGAGCTCCGAAATGCGCGGGTCGTAGAAGCAGAAATCCTCGCATTCGGCCCAGGCGCCGGCATGGACCTCCTGGTTATGTTTGTCCACGAGGCTGTAAAAATGCAGGATAAAGGCGAACACCAATTGGGCAACGGCCGAGGTGGAATATGCAGGCGCGTTGGCTACGACGATCCCGCGGGCGCGGCAGAACTCGACATCCACCACATTATAGCCGGTTGCGAACAGCCCGATATAGCGCAGGTTGGGGCATTGGCGGAGTACGGCTTCATCCAGGACGGTTTTATTGGTGAGAACCAGTTCGGCGTTCCCGATACGCGCGGCGGTATCCTCGGGGCGTGTGCGGTCGTAGACGTCCATTTCGTCACAGAAGGGGCGCAGGCATTCCAGCGAAAGATCGGTGGAAACAGCGGCGTAGCTGTCCAGTACAACCAGTTTCATAGGGATTTTCTCTCCTTTGGATTTGATACTAATTCTTAATAAAACGATGTAGTCGTTTTATTAAGCCTCAGAATGCGGTCTGGCGGCGCAGCCGCCAAGAATGTTGTCCATACTTTTCTTGGTGCGCCGCAGGCGCGGCGGCGTTTCACTCCGCGATAAAAAGATTTTAATCCTTTTATCAAGAAATAGTATGATTCTGGATTTTATGCTACCTGTTTTTTGAGGCAAAGTCAAGAATTATCTGGAAAAGCACTGGATTTTCCCAGGCTTCTGCCGAATAGTAAAATATCAGGAATTTCAGAAGAAAGGAGTTTTTTCGATGATGATTATGGGAACGCTCAACAGCTACCTGAAAGGGCTGAGCCTTCGGTATAAGGCGCAGGAGCGGATGCGGGACCCAACGATGGCGAAGGGCAATGCGTCGAATCTGCGGGAGCTTCAGAAGCAGGATCGGAGCAAGCAGCTGAATGCGATTACCGTCAAGCTGAAATCGGGGCAAAAGCTTTCCGGCCAGGAGATGGAATACCTGCGGCGGTATTCGCCGGCGCTGTATGAAAAGGCGGTGAAGATCCGGCAGGAGCGGGAGCAGTACCGGGAGAGCCTGCGGAAGAGCCGCACCAAAGAGGACGCGGAGCAGAAGAAAGCGCAGAAATTGCAGGAGCTGTCCACCGAGCTGCAGGCAGCGATCGACGCAAAGGATACCGGCAAGGCGGAAATGATCCAGATGCGGATGAACGCGATTTCGAATGAACACAGTGAGTTCGTCCAGAGCAAAGCCTATGCGGAGCTGCCGACCGAGCAGGAACTGCGTGAAAAAAAGAAAGGGAAAAAGAAAAGCGGGATTTCTTCGGTATCCAGCCAGGCGGTGCGGTTCGACCTGTCCAACCGTCAGAAAGCGGAAAAAGGGCAGGATTCCTGGCTCCAGGATCAGCTTGAAGCCAAAATAAAGGCTTCTCAAAAAGAAGGGACCCGGCCGACAACGGAACCGGTTTCGGATCCGCGGCTGCCCTCGGAGAGGAAAGCCGGGGTTTCCCAGCCTATGCCGTCGGGAGCGGCTCCGGCGGACTCCACCCCAGCCCCAGACGGGGCTTCTCCGGCTTCTGCCGGGACTTCTCCAGCCCCGGTAACTTCGGGAATGCCCGCGAAGGGATTCTCGATCAAAGCCTAAAAAACTAAACCCGGTTGGACGGAATATCCAACCGGGTTTGTTCATTTAAATGGGGGCAGATTTTTTCAGCAGGAATCCGCCCAGCAGCGTCAAAATCCCCTGAGCGGCAGGGACAGCAATCCAAACGCCGTTCAGATCCCAAATGAACGGCAGGAGGAGAACGCCGGCCAGCAGGAGCAGCGGCTCACCATAGATGAGCAGGTAAGCCAACCGGTTTTGCCGGATGGCGTAAAAATAAGAGGTAGTGACCCGAAGGAAGGCCGCAAATCCCAGCCCGGCCAGGAAGATCGGCAGGGTGGAGGCGATCATGCGGCCCACTTCCTTCGACGTCCCGAAAAAGGGCGGGATCTGGTTCCGGAGCAGAAACATCGCCAGGGCGCAAAGCAGGGCCACACCAAAGGAGAACAGATAGGAATACCGCCGGATTGTCCGGATGGAGGCTTTTTCGCGCAGGCCGAAAAAGCGGCTGACTAACGGCTGGGCACCGTCCCCGACCCCCTGGAGAAGCAGCTGGGCCACACAAATCACATAGCTGACCACCGCATAGCAAGCGGCAGCTGTCTCTCCGCCGTGAACCAGCGCGCCTTTGTTCAGGATGACCAGCGCGATATGAGGCGAGAGCGTCAGCCCAAATGGAGAAAGGGCGACCACTCCGATTTCCGCCAGCCGGTTAGGGCGGTAAACAGCCGTTTGCAGCTTTTTCCTAGCCAGCAGGAAAGCCATGCAGGGAATCAGGGTGACGGCCTGTCCCAGCAGAGTCGCAGCTGCCGCCCCGGCAATCCCGTACTGCCAAACGGAAACAAACAGCCAGTCGAACAAGACGTTGGTGATACAGCCCCCTACCATAGCCGCCATGGCCAGGAACGCCCCGTCATAGTTGCGTATCAGCGGGATCAGCCCGGTGCTGAGGATTTGGCAGGAGGCCCCCCAACTGATGATCTGGATATATTCCTTCCCCAGGCGCAGGATTTCCCCCTCCGCCCCGAACAGCCGGAGGAGAGGAGCGCCGCAGAAGCTCAGGACGCCCGTTAAAATTAGGCAGGCGGCCGACAGCAGAAGTAAGGTCCCACCCATGAACTCGCGCTGGCCTTTTTCATCCTTTTCCCCGATACAGATCCCCAGTTGGATCGCGCCGCCCATCCCGATCCCGGAACCCACCGCTTGGATCAGGGCGGCAATCGGATAGGCAATATTGATCGCGGCCAGCCCGGTGTCTCCGATATTCTGCCCGACGAACCAGCCGTCCACGATAGCGTAAATGCCCGAAAAGGCGAAGGCCAGCATGGCAGGCAGGACGTTCTTGAAAAATTCTTTCTTTAACATAATTCTTCTCCTAGTGCTGTTTTGGCAAGCTCCTGCCTCATTTCCTCTTGAAAAAAGCACAGGAACTGCTGGTTTCGCCGGCTCATTTCCAGCCGTTCTGCGGCAGTCATCCGGTTCAGGCTGCGTTCTTCCAGGTCGGAAAGGGCAGGGAGGATTTTTTGCAGCTTGGACTCTCCTGCGGGGGTGAGACGGATCAGCTTGCTTCGCCGGTCCTGCTCCGAGGGTTCCAGCCGCAGAAGCCCTTTCTGTTCCATCCCTTTGAGCAGGGTACTGACCGTTTGTTTGGGCATCAGCCATTCTTCACTGATTCGATGCGGGGTACAGGGTTCCTGCCTTTCCAGTGAGCTCCAAATTGCACAAAGGATGAACAAGCCGTCCAGGCTTAAACCGTGAGCCTTGGCCCATCGGTCATATAGTTGGTCAATCCCCATCCAGAAGGAATAGAATTCCTTCCGCCGGGCTTCGAGTTCGTGATTCATAAGCTCCTCCTGTTAAAATAGTCCGAATGCGTACTATTTTAACAGGAGCTTCGAGATTTGTCAACAGGCCCGGGAAACAAAAACTCCCCTGCCTGGGCAGGGGAGAAAAGGAAAGCTTTATTTCTCATCACGGAAATGGGCCAGCAGGGTTTTGATCTTATCAAAAGGATCAATCAGGCTGCTGATGGACTTGTCATGGTTGAGTTCTTCGATAATATACGCGATATATTTGGACATATCGACTTCATGATACCATTCGCGGGAACGCAGCTCGGGGGTGCGGTAGATCAGGTTGGTGGTAAAGACACCGTTCATCAGGCCGTCCTGATAGCACTGGTCGAAAGCGTCCAGCCCATTGGTGAACAGGCCGAAGGAAACGAAGCAGAAAATCCGTTTGGCGCCCCGGGATTTCAGGTTTTTGAAGATATCCAGCATGGAGTCCCCGGAAGAGATCATGTCGTCTACAACGATAATATCCTTGCCTTCTACGCTGTTGCCCAGGTATTCATGGGCCTCAATCGGGTTGCGGCCGTTGACAATGATGGAATAATTCCGCCTTTTATAAAACATCCCGACATTCACGCCCAGCACGGCGGAATAATACAGGCAGCGGGAAACGCCGCCCTCATCCGGGGAAATGATAGCCAGGTGCTTGTCATCAATCTGGATATCCGGAACTGCCTTGGTGATGGCCTTCATCATCTGGTAGTTGGGGTGGATATTGTCGAAGCCGGCCAGCGGGATGGCGTTCTGAACCCGGTCGTCATGCGCGTCGCAGGTGATGATATTGCTGACCCCAAGGTTTACGAGATCCTGGAGGGCCAGCGCGCAGTCCAGGGATTCCCGGGAGCTGCGGCGATGCTGGCGGCCTTCATACAGCATCGGCATGATGACGGTGATCCGTTTTGCTTTTCCGGCCATGGCGGAGATGATCCGCTTGAGATCCTGGAAGTGGTCGTCCGGACTCATGGGGACGTCCATATTATACATTTTATAGGTTACGCTGTAATTAAAGCAGTCCGTAATGATATAGATATCTTTTCCGCGAAGGGTTTCTTTGATCAGGGCCTTGGCCTCGCCGGATTGGAAACGGGAGATCACCGCGTTTAAAACGTGTCCTTGGGGGCAGCGGTTCCAGTCTTTAAGATAGAATTCGACCTTTTCCACGAATTCTTCACAGCCGGGCATACAGATGATTCCAAGTTCGCCAACAACAATCTGTGTTACTAACTCTTCCATTTTATCAGTCCATTCCTTTCGTTTGGGCAGGCCAGCCGCCCGCCGCTCGCACCAAGGGACAATCCAAGGCATATGGAAAGCCTGCACCCCGCAGAGAAGCTTCATCGGCAGCCCTGTCTGTCCGGGAAACAGAAGGAAAGATCCCCCTTTTCCCTATTCTTTCTTATAGGATACCGGGATTTTACAAGGCTGTCAATGTATCGTTCAACAGTTTGTAACAAGTGACAACATCTTGTAGAATAGAGGGGGAGGCTAAGGCATATTCACAAGAATTCTGCCGGGGAAAAAGGACGGATTTCCCAGTTCTGGATGCGTTTTTGTAGTCAACGCACTTGAAAAGAAGCATTGGCTTCTTTTCAATACTGCGGCATATCATGCCGCAGTGGGCCGCGAAGCGGCCATGCGGTAGGGCTTCATAGTCGGCACACCCTCAAATCGGGTATCGATTTGAGGGTGTGCCGACTATATTCCGTTTTGGGATGTTGTCCTGTTAAATGGATGAAAAATTCCGCCGCTGTCCCGACGGCTGAATCAGGATGAAATATTTACCGCCAACACCGCTTTATGGCTTGAATTTGTCCGCAGGTCTGGTATAATAAGCACAGAGTACTTATTATACCTTTTAACCAAAAGGGAGAGGAATTTATGAAGACAACGATTATCCCGCAGATCCACTCCATCGACGCCAAGGAAGGCCGGCTGAAACTGTCCGACTTTTACCTGAGCGATGGGGTCCTGGCGAATTTTAAAAACGCGGCAGAAATTTTCCGGGACAATACCCTTGGCGACCGTTACCCGATTACCTATATTGTTTCTCCCATGGGGGAGGAGGAATACCGGATCATCGCCCGGTCAGACCGGATCGAAATCTCGGCTTCCAATCAAAAAGGCTTGATGTACGGGCTGTTTACCTTGTCCGAACTGGACCTGCTCAACGACGGCGAACTGCGTGAATTCGATGTGTTCGATAAGCCTTCGCTGTCCCTGCGCGCCATGTCGGACGATATTTCCCGCGGGCAGATCTCCACAACGCAGAACTTCTGCGATATCATCAAGCGGCTGGCCCGGTATAAATACAATACCTATATGCCTTATATTGAGGATGTCTTTAAAGTGGAAAGCGTTCCGGCCTGGGGACGGTATTCCGACCCGGTTTCAGCAGAAGAGTGGAAGATGCTGATTGAATATGCCAAAGGCTGGAATATCACCATCCGCCCGATCCTGAACCTGCTGGGGCATTTCGATAAGCAGTCCAATATTGCTGAAATGCAGGAAATCGCCCTGAAGCGCCGGGATGGCAGTGTGACCGATGTTATCGACCCGAAAAATCCGAAAGCACGGGAAGTGCTCCTCAAGGTGCTCCGCGAGGTGGTGGACTGTTTTGGGCCGGGTGTCATGCACTGCGGCGGCGACGAACCGCTGGCGCTGACGGAAATCTTCGGCAAGGATGAGGGCGCGCGTCTGTTTATCGAGCACTATACCTGGCTGGCGGAGGAAGTCCAAAAGCTGGGCTGCACCCTGATGATGTACGCGGACTTTTTCGCGCCGCCCTGGGGGGATTATGCCGTCCCGTTTGACCGCGCGCTGGAGCTCCCGCGGGACGTCCAGTTCGTATTCTGGGATTACGCCACCCGGCCGGAGTATCCTTTCGTGGATAAGCTGCATGAAGCCGGATTCCCGATGTACATCTCACCGGGCAGCTGGACCTGGAAACGGTTCTCCTGTGATGTGAAAATCTGCTACTCCAACACTAAGGGCCTGCTGAAAGCGGATCATGGCCGCTCGCTGGGAATGATTATGTCCTCCTGGGCAGACGGCGGGGATACCCTGCGCGAGCTGATCTGGCCGGGCGTGCTGATCGGCGCGAATTTCTGCTGGAGCCCGGAATCCGATTACAGCTATGAGGATTGCTACAACCTGTACCACAAAACCTTCTTCGGCTTTGATGAGGAACAGGCCGCCCTGCTGGATCCGATTTATCACCATGACACCATCATCCGCCGCGCGGACGAAAGCGAATACCGGAATGAATTCTGGGTAGACCCGTTCGAACCGGTCCGCTTCAAGGATTGGGAAAATATCGGCATCCTTCAGGCCGCGCTGAGAAAAGCGGCGGTAGACTTAGGGTCTTTGGTTCCGGCCCGGAATATCCATGCGTTCCAGGCGCTCCGGCTTACGGTGGCCCGCGCCGCGTTCACGGCGGATAAGATTGCGAACCTGCCCCACGGCCGTTTGAAGAACTTGGAGGAATCCATCCCTTATGCGGAGAAGGCGCTGGCGCTGGCGGGGGATCTGCTGGTGGTCAAGGAGCTGCATCGGAAGCTCTGGTTCGATACGAACCGGGGTTCGGAGTGGGAACTCTGTGCCCTGCGGTATGATGATTTATACGACCGTCTTCGGATGTTTGCCCGGAACTGCCGCAACCGGAAAATGTTTAATATTCATGTTTAAGAGGTGGAAAAATGCCCCTTGGAAAATTCCAAGGGGCATTTTTCTTTTGCATTTATATTTTTGTAAACAGCGATGAAGCTGAGAAAAGAACTGCTGATATTATTTCGGTTGAGTTTCCTACTCTATCGGTTTATTTCCGGGTTGTCTGTTCTACCTAGAAGGTAATCAACAGAACAATCCAGGTAATCAGCTATGCGAGCGATACTAAAAGAAGCCATACCTTTAGTATCATTAATTTGTCGAATGGCATTAACACCGAGGGAGCATTCGAGGAGCATCGTTTCCATATTGATCTTTTTATTTTTGCATAGTTGCTTAATTCTATTTTTTGTGACTTGTGCAACATACATAAAAACTCCCCCTTTAAATTGTGCGAAACAGAAAAACAACGAAATTTAGTTGAAAATACTTGAACAAACGAAAAATCGTTGATATAATACAACTGTGATTAAAAGATTAGCTACAGAAAAAGTTATTTGGGGATGATCTGTCTTGTTATCAGGTAATCAGAGATTTTGACTAAAGTATGGATATAAGGTAAATAGCCTCCTGATTGCATGAAAAATCTTATATATCTCAAGAATTTGACGTATATAATTCAAGTTAAAAAATTAAATTTAATTATATCACAAAAAAGAGGAAAAGCCAATGGCAACAAGAAAAAACGATGTAAACAAACGCCTAATTGTTTTTGCATGGAGCACTATACTTTCAAAGACTTAGATACTTTGAGCATTATAGGAGAAAGAGAATGCACAAGATGAATACCGGTAAAGTCATTGCAGCTCGGATTCGGAAATTATGTTGGGAAAGGGAAATCACGCCAAATAAATTGAGTTGTATTTCTTCTGTCCCACAATCCACGATTAAAAACATCCTGAACGGGAAAAGCAAAAATCCCCGTCTCAGAACCATCAAAAAGCTGTGCGACGGACTCGGGATCACCTGGTGCGAGTTCTTTTCCGCGCCGGAATTTAACAGCAGGTAGGGGCACTTCGGAACCACACCAGGCTAACAGGAAGCTTTCCCTAGCTTTCGCATAAACCAGTCCATCGAAGCGCTTGCTGTAATGTCGCACAGGCTTTCGATAGGATGGGGCCAGAAGATGTCTGCCCTGGATCAATTCCGCACCGGACTTGCCTGGGGTAAAAGTGTCCGGGGGGACTGGGGGCGGCCTCCCCCAGCGGTTTTCTTTTCTTCCCTTTTCTTTGAGCGATCAAAGAAAAGGGAACGCCGGGTATGGGGCGGCGTGAGCCCCATATTCCAATGCGGAGCTTTGCCCCGCTTACCCGCGCGGTGAAACCGCGAAAAAGGAATCATCACCCAGCCGGCAGCTTTCAAGCAGCGCCTGTCCCGGCGTCCAGCTCAGCCGAAGCTCCACGCCCGCCGGGAGGTAATCCTCCAGCAAGCGTTTCAGGCGGAACTGCTGCTCTTTCTACTCCAGCGGGGGAACCAGCGGAATCTGAACCAGCAAAACCTCGGGCTGTTCCGGCTCGGACAGGCGGAAGGGGACGTCTTCCCCGCACTGCCCGGCCAGATAAATCCGAAGCAGAAGCCGGAGGGCGGCCCCGCTACCTGCGGCTGGCCTTACAGAACGAGCTGGAAAAGGAAGGAAAATCTACGCTTCTCGATCGTCTTTTAAATCCTGAAAATTCCATTTGATTGATACTAGGGCTTGTTTGAAAATAGAGAAAGCGCTGGATTTTTGTGCAGGGCGAGGCGGTTTCAAGAAGAAAACCGCAGAACGGGCTGCCGCCTGCCGAGGATTTTCGACGCCGAAATCCGCCCGGTTTGGGCAAAAAGACAGTATTGGCGATTTTTCAAACAGGCCCTAGTATAGTTAGATTTTATCGAAGAAGAAAGGGCTTTCTTGAAAAAAACAGTATATTCAGGAAAGTTTTTAAGGAATATTTAGAAATAACTTGTTTTCAAAAAATAAAAAAGAATAAATTGGTAATTATTTCAAATTTACGGAAATTGCCCTATAAAGAAAGAAAACTTTACTATTCAACTGGTTGTTCCCGGATTTCGGCTTAAAATGGCGGTTGTTTTTTGAAAGATGGAATGCTAAAATAAAATCATCAAACTGGGAAGCAGGACGGCTGCTTTCATCGGGCCAGCCAAAGAAAGGTGGAAACAGAATGGTAGCGTTACAGGGAAAAGGCGTATACGGCGGTATCGCGATTGGAACAGCAGCTCTTTACCGCAGAGGCAGGCTTGAGGTGAGCACAGAACCAGCCTGCGACCCCGCTGAGGAGCTGGCCCGCTTTGAAGCGGCGAAGCAAAGCGCCCTTTCCGAGCTCCAAGGCTTATATGACAAGGCAGTCCGGGAGGTCGGGGAAAAAGACGGGCAGATTTTCCAGATCCATCAGATGATGGTCGAGGATCTGGATTATCAGGACGCCGTGATAAACCGGATCCAAAACCAGAAGGCCAATGCGGCCTATGCTGTTTCTGAAACCAGTAAGGAAATTTCCGGCATATTCGCGGCGATGGAAGATGAATATATGCGGGAGCGCGCGGCGGATGTCCGGGATATTTCCGCCCGGCTGCTGAAGTTTTTAACCGGTGTTTCGGCTGGAGGGATCCGAACGGAGGGAAAATGTATTGTTTGTGCGGATGACCTGGTTCCCAGTGAAACAGTCCAGCTGGATAAAGAGAACGTTTTGGCTTTCGCCACAGCGTATGGCTCGGCCAATTCCCATACGGCTATTTTGGCCCGTACGATGAATATTCCTGCAGTAATCGGGCTGGGGGAGGAGTTCCTCCGGGAAGAATTCGAGGGGAAAACCATGGCGGTGGACGGCTTTACCGGCCGGGTTTATCTCGATCCGGATGAAGGGACTTTGGAGGAACTGCGGCAGAAACAGGCAGAGGACGAACGGAAGAAGGCGCTTCTCCAGCAGCTGAAAGGAAAGGAGAACCGTACGCTGGATGGGCGGAGCGTCCAGGTGTATGCCAACATTGGCGGGCTGGATGATCTAAACGCCGTGCTGGAGAACGACGCGGGCGGGATTGGGCTGTTCCGCAGCGAGTTCCTGTATCTGGAAAACAGCGATTATCCCAGCGAGGAAGAACAGTTCCAGGTGTACCGTCAGGCAGCAGAACGGATGGCGGGCAAACGGGTCATCATCCGGACGTTAGACATCGGTGCGGATAAGCAGATCGGCTATTTTGGGTTGGAGCCGGAGGAAAACCCGGCCTTGGGATACCGGGCAATCCGGATCTGCCTGACCCGGAAGGATTTGTTCAAAACGCAGCTCCGTGCGATTTGCCGGGCTTCAGCCTATGGGAATCTGGCGATTTTGTTCCCGATGATTATTTCCCGGCAGGAGCTCCGGGAAGCCAAAGCGCTGCTGAAGGAAGCCCAGGGGGAGCTGCGCCGGGAAGGGACGGCGTTTGATGAAAAAATGGAAATTGGTGTAATGATTGAAACGCCGGCGTCGGTCATCATCAGCGACCAGCTGGCGGCTGAAGCAGATTTTTTCAGTGTGGGTACCAATGACCTGACTCAGTATACCCTGGCGGCAGACCGCCAGAATCCCAAGTTAGAGCCTTTCTGCGACCCACATCACGAAGCCGTGCTTCGTATGATCCAGATGGCGGCAGAGCAGGCGCACCGTCATGGTGCTTGGATTGGGATTTGCGGAGAACTGGGAGGCGATTTGGAGCTGACGGAGGTGTTCCTCGCCATGGGGATTGACGAACTCTCGGCTGCGCCGGGAAGGGTGCTTCCATTGCGGGAAAAAATCCGTAGCCTGGATTTAACCGGGCGGGAACAGCAGATCCTGGACCGTGCGCTGGCTTGCGAAACGGAAGAATAATACTATTAGATAAAAATCTTTTATCACGCCGCCACGCCTGCGGTATACCAAGAAAAATATTGAGAATTCATATAAACCGTAAAAAGAGGGGGGAACCGCGTTCTCTCCCTTTTTTATTTGAGGGGCAGACAGTATTTTGAACATATTGAAGAGAGATTTTGTATACAAGAAACGGTTTTTCCTCTGCCTTCTATCGCCACAAATTTGTCATGTTTCAGCGTTAAACGTATATCATTTTTCAAAATAATGTGTTATAATAGGCTTAATCTCAAATGAGAGTTATTGTGCTGAGCTTTGATTTTTTGCAGCAGTTACAGAATAATTGACAAAAGGAGGGTTTCCCCGTATGGATTCAACCTCAAAAATCCTATTGATTGTAGATGACAGCCCATTAGACCGGGCCGTGTTATCCGGAATTTTTTCTGACCTTTATGAAATTCGGGAAGCAGACAACGGAAAAACCGCTCTGGAAATTCTCCAGAAGTTGGAAAAAGGCCGGATCGCTATGATCCTGCTGGACGTTGTCATGCCTATTTTGGATGGTATGGGGTTATTGAGAGAAATGCGCCGACAGGAACTGCACCTCAATGTTCCGGTTTTATTGCTGACGGCGTCGCCCAGCCCTGAAATCATCCGGCAGGGCTGTGAGATGGGTGTCCACGACATCCTGAATAAACCTTTTAACCGTGATATCATCCGGCGGCGTGTGGAAAACCTGATAGAGCTCCAGGAATACCGGCTGGATTTGGAAAAAACCGTCCAGCGGCAAACGGAAAAAATTGAATTGCAGGCCCAGAAGATCCGGCGCACCAGCCATTCAATTATTGACACACTCAGTACGGTGGTGGAATTCCGCGATGGTGAATCCAGCCAGCATATCCACCGGATCCGCCAGATTGTGTATTTGCTGCTGGAAGATATTTCAGCAGATCCAAAGGTTCCCTATACTTTTACGCAGGATCAGATTGACCTGATCTGCGACGCTTCCGCAATGCATGATATCGGGAAAATTGCAATTCCCGACGCTGTGCTCATCAAGCCGGGGAAGCTGACCCCGGAAGAGTTCGAGATCATGAAGGGGCATACGCTCAAGGGCTGCTCCATCCTGGAACAGCTGGAGGCGATCCATTCCGAGGACTATTACCGGTATTGCTATGATATCTGCCGCTCCCACCATGAGCGCTTTGATGGGAAAGGCTATCCGGATAAGCTCCAGGGGGACGAGATCCCCATCTGGGCGCAGATCGTTTCAATGGCGGACGTCTATGATGCCCTGGTAAGCCCGCGGGTATACAAGCCAGCATTTACGCACAAACAGGCGGCAGAGATGATCCTGAACGGGGCCTGCGGTGCGTTTAACCCGATCCTGATCGACTCCTTCCTGCATATCCAGGATACGCTGGAGCACTCCTATACCGAAGTGAACTTCCCCAAACCGGCAAAAAGTGAAACGCCGTTCCTGCGCCCGCAGGTACAAGAGCCAAAGCCCTCTGCTTTCCCGGGCTATACCCCGCAGGACGAAGCCATGATGACCACGGCCCGGATGTATGAAATCCTGGAGCAGGAGCGTAACCGCTACCGCACCATTATCGAGGCCGCCGGGGATATTATCCTGGAATATAACCTGGAAAACAACACTCTGACCTTTTCAGAGAATTTCAGGGAAATCTTCCATGGCAGCCTGGTCATTCCAAACGCCAATCATTTCCTGATGCACAGCCGTTATATCCGTGAGGAGGACCGGCATGCCCTGCTGAAAGTGATCCTTCACTGCACCGACAGCCGGACTACAGCCTGCATACAGCTTCAGCTGTATCTTCCCACTAAAAAATATGAATGGTTCCAGCTTACTGTAACCCCTTTGCGGGAGGGGAACTTCTGCCGCTCCATCATCGGGCGGCTCACCAATATCCAAAAGCTGATGGCCAACCAGGAACGCTGGAGGCTCCGCACAACCCTGGACCCGCTCACCATGCTTTACAATCAGGATGAAATGTGCGAGCTGTGCGAGGAAACCTTCCAGCAGCGCCCGCAGTCCCTCTGCGCGCTGATTTATTTGGATATTGACCATTTTAAGGCGATTAACGACCAGTTCGGCCATTCCTTTGGGGACGAGGTCATCAAAATGTTTGCCTGCCGGCTGAAGCAGTCCTTCCGCCAAACGGATCTGGTCGCACGGAGCGGCGGGGATGAATTTACCATCCTGATGCTCGATCTGCCCTCCAAAGAGATTGTCATTGAAATGCTGGAACGTCTTCGGGAAAACCTGGATACTCCTTACCATGGGCAAAACCTTCAGGGCCAGCTTTCGGTTTCCATCGGGATTTCCATCTTCCCGGACGGCGGCTCTTCTTACCGCGACCTGCTTCAGCAGGCGGTTGAAGCAATGTCCACGGTGAAAAGCCTTTCGGGATACTGCTACGCTTTTTACGGCCAAAGCGGTTCCGAGGAATCCTATAGGAAACAGACCGTATAACAGATCCTTTACAGGCGGCATCTGTGTGCTTTGCACATCTAGTTATTAATGAAAGAAAACGCCCGTGACGTTTGGAGAAATGTATTGACTATATCAGGCGGGCCCTTGACACCGCCCGTTTCAAGCCAAACTATTTGAAGAAAGAAGTGGATTCCCTATGCCGTCCGGTGTTGATGTCAAAAAGAAAAGCTCCGTTTTTTACCTTGCTTTTGGGGTTTGCGCTATTTTTGTGCTGATCATCTATTCTTTTACGACTTTTTCGGCTCAACTAAAGGAAGAGGAACTTGCAAGTGCCCAGGAGCAGTTACAGGAGATTGCGCTTCTGGGCAGCAATTCCCTGTATGCACAGGTCAATGCTTCAATCGAAACACTCGATGCAATCGCGGCGTCGCTGCCCCGTCCGGATAAGCCGGAGGATTCCGCCAATCTGGAAGTGCTGCAAAGTCTCATAGAAACCACCAATTTCCATAATTTCGGTATTATCAATGCCGATAGTGGCTTTGGTCAGACGACTAACGGCCGTATCCTGCGGCTGAAGCAGGAGGATTTGGAACAGGATATTCTGAGCGGTCTCCCGACGGCTTCCAGAATTTTGGAGGATTCTCTGGAAAATGAAAAGGTTTTCACTGTTGCGGTTCCCATCTTCCAGGATGGAAAAATCACCGGCGCCCTCTATGGGGCTTACGATCTGGCCCGCATGAGGGAGCAGTTCCATATGAACCATCTCCACAATAAATACACTCATATTTTCAGCGCTTCGGGCGAATGGATCCTCTTCTCCCCGGAACACATTATCCCGGACAGGGAATCGATTTGGGACAGCCTGAAAGACTGCGAGTTTGACCCGGAATTTTCGATTGAACAAATGCAGCAGGATATTGCGGACGGGGAAAGCGGATATATCCTTTACCGTGCGGGAAACCAGGACATTTATTCCTACTATTCTCCATTGAACATCAGCGATTGGTATGTCCTTTCTAATGTAACACAGGATGATGCCAGCGAGCATATTGATTGGTTAGGGCAGATCTCTTTAATGCTGACCGGTAAAGTCATCATCGGTTTCCTACTTTGTGCGCTGATGACCGGGATTTATATTTCTCAGATCTGGCGGCGGCTCAAACAGAACTATCAGGAAATGAAAATCCAAGATGAGGCCTTTCAGATCGCGATGTCCAAATCCCATGATCTGGTATTTGAATACAATATTACCGAGCGTACCTTGGAATTCCGCAACCGGGGAGCCTATGGCAGCGATCTGCCGGCCCTGGTTTCCGATCTTCCCGAAAAATTGATCGAAGATGGGACCGTTTGCCCCAGCAGTGTTCCGGTATGGCGCCGGATTTTTGATCAGCTGCATAAAGGCGGGGATGTCCCTCCCCAGGAGTTGGAACTTCAACTCCAGCCAAACCGCCGCATCTGGACCCTTTTAAGCCTCACTAATATCCGGGGAAATAACCGTCAGATCCTCCGCAGCATCGGCCTGCTCGAAAATATCACCGATCAAAAGAAAAACGAGCTTCTCCAGAACAGCGAACAGGAATACCGCCGCATCCTTTTGGCCAAAGCGACCTACGGATACGAAGTGAACCTGACCCAGGACCAGATTTTCCAGGTACAGGATTCCAACAAGTCAACCGAAAGCGTTACTCTCCTGTCAAAACCCTATTCGGTCATTACGGAGGATCTTTTGTCCAAAAAAATCTGTCCGGAAGATATAGAAAAAGTACGAGAAGTTTTTGATATTGGTAATCTGCTGCACGCCTATAAGCAGGGAGGACGGGACTTCAAGCTGGTTTACCGCTGCCTGATAGACGGCAATCGGGAACACTGGTTGGAGTCCAGTGTCCACCTGCTGGAAAAACCGGTAAATGGGGAGATCAAGGGATATATCCTTACCAAGGATATTGATGCCCAGAAAAGGCATGAACTGTCCCTGCAATACCGTTCTGAAATCGACGCGCTGACCCAGCTTTATAATCGGGTTACTACGGTTTACCTTGTCAATCAGTGTTTGCAGGATTCGCAGACATCGGGCGGGAAGCATGCGTTCCTAATTTTGGACCTGGATAATTTCAAAGCGGTGAACGACACGCTGGGTCATTCGGAGGGTGACTATGTTCTGCGGGATGTATCGGCAAAAATCCGGGCGCATTTCCGGTCAACCGATATTGTCGGCCGGCTTGGCGGTGATGAATTCATTATTTTCCTGAAAGAAATCCGCGAAGAAAACTATGTCGAAGAACTGGTAAAGGGCCTGCTGGAAAAAGTGGACCATATCTATCAAAAGGATCATCTGGCCGTACATATCTCCGCTTCTATCGGTATTTCGCTGGCCCCGCGGGATGGGCAGAGCTTTAACGACCTCTATGAAAAGGCGGATCAGGCGTTGTATCAGGTAAAGAACTCCAGCAAAAACGGGGTAAAAGTATATGAAGCGCCACAGCCTGAAGCCATCGGGCAGCATTGAACAGGAACATCAAAAAATGTACAGAGGAAATCAGAAATGATCGCACAAAAACCGGGCAGAGAGCCCAACGCAGGCCAATTACTGCAGATGCAGCGGAAATTCGGGATGTTTTTGCACTTCGGGGTCAATACGTTTGGCAACGTGGAGTGGTCGGACGGGGGCATAGCGGCCCGATCTTACCAGCCGACGGCCATCGACGCCGACCAGTGGGTACGCACCGCCTATGAGGCCGGCATGAATTTCGTGGTGCTGACCGCCAAACATCACGAGGGCTTCTGCCTCTGGCATACCAAACAGACCCAATATTCGGTGGAATATTCCGGCAACCCAACCGACGTCGTGGCCGAGGTGGCGGCAGCCTGCCATCGGTACGGCATCCATCTGGGACTGTATTATTCGCTGTGGGACCGCAGCTACCCCGGCTACCAGAAGGATCTGGCCGGCGACTATATCCCCTATATGCTGCGCCAGCTGACCGAACTCATGGACGGCCGCTATGGCGAGATCGTCGAGCTGTGGCTGGACGGCGGCTGGGATAAGGCCGCCAGCCAATGGCGTCTGGACCTGGTCTATGATACCGTCAAGCGCCTGCAGCCCAACTGTCAGATTGGTGTCAATCACACGGTTGGGGTGGATCTGCCTGGCAATTGCGCCGCCAACCAACGCTATCTGCCCCAAAATTATCAGGAGCTGGACCCGATGCGGATGTTCCCCTCCGATTTCCGCCTGCTGGATCCCTACCCCTGCCGGGCGGACGACCCCAAATTGTACACCTTCAGCGGGCAGATCTATTATCTGCCGTTTGAGATGACCATCTGCTCCCGCAGCTCCTGGTTTTACTCCAATATTTACGAGCAGCAGCCGCTGCAGGATGTTTCGGCCGTGGTGCGTGACTGCCGCACCGCCTTTGAGGCGGACAACGTCGTGGTAATCAACTTGCCCCCCAATACGCAGGGCCGCCTGGTCGAGACCGATGTTGCCCACCTGATGGAAATTTCCCGCGCGCTGGGCTGCTGGCGCGGCGAGGCCTCCCTCCAGCCGTGATTCGGCCCAATAGCAAAAAACCGCTCCTTTCGGAGCGGTTTTTTATCACGCTTGCAATTATTGCAGGAGCTGGAGAACCGACTGCGGCTGCTGGTTTGCCTGAGCAAGCATAGCCTGTGCAGACTGAACCAGAACGTTCATCTTGGTGTATTCCATCATTTCCTTGGCCATATCGGTGTCGCGGATACGGCTGTTGGAAGCGTTCAGGTTCTCGACGGTGGTGTCGAGGTTGTTGATGGTGTAGTCCAGACGGTTCTGGATAGCACCGAGTTTCGCACGCTCTGCGGAAACAGTGTCGATCGCGGTACGGATGGTGTCGATTGCACCCTGTGC
>CANSRB010000022.1 GCA_947649285.1 uncultured Clostridia bacterium | reverse complement strand
TGATCCTGAATGGTAGCCACTGCTATACTGCCATCGGAAGCAATCGCGGCACAGAGAATATTGTTCTCCAGTGTTAATTCCCCAATAACTGAATTCGAAGCCGCTACCTTTAATTTGTTTCCGGCACGGTCATAGATCAATACTCTTTTCCCATTGGATTTCATGACAGGATTTGTATATCCATGCATACTATTACTCTGACGCTTCCCTTTTACATTATAACATAAAAGGTTTGACTTGCTCAAGAGGGCAAGTCGGCCATTTAGCTCGACAGCGTCAATTAATTGTTCATTTTTTATAGTAAGAGGGAATTTTTCTTCATTTCCCTGCGAATTCCCCGTTATTAATGCGTTTAACTCACTTCCTGGGAACTGTTCGGCTAAATATAAAACTCCAAACAACAGTAAGCACAGCATCGCCAAAAAGCTTGCTTTCCGTATCCGCTGCCCTCGTTTTTTCTTTTTTATATAATCGCTGACATTATTCGTTTTACTCACTGAAACACCCTCAGTAGATGATTTGATTCAAATACAGTCCCTGTGGAGGCGCTGTTTTTCCAGCAAAATTACGATCCCGCTTTTCCAAAATTTTTCCTAAGCCGTCCGGGGGGATTTTTCCATCATTTATATGAAGCAACGTACCAACAATAATACGAACCATATGATAAAGAAAGCCATCTGCCTTGACTTTGATGTAAACATATTCACCTTTACGCCAGATTTTGATATAATCTATTGTGCGGATATTCGATTCAACCTTTCCACCCAAGCTACAAAACGAAGTAAAATCGTGTCTTCCCACTAAAACCTGAGCGATTTTCTCCAATTTTTCAGCGTCAATGTAGGTTCCATGCTGAAGGACTAAATCGGCCTGAAAGGGATCCTTTTCTGCTGTGTTGAAGATCTTATAAATATACTCTTTGCCTTTACAGTCATACCGCGAATGAAAGTCAAGTGGAACCTCTTTACAAGATAAAATCGCAATATCTTTCGGCAGTTCCCGATTCATCACCATAATAAATTTCTCTTCCGGGATCCCGCAAGCTGTTTTCATATTGAAAAAGTAACTGTTTGCATGAACTCCTGTATCTGTCCGGGAGCACCCTACAATAGGTTCCCTTCGATGAAGGATTGCTTCAATAGCATCCTGCACCACTTCAGTAATTGTCAACGCGTTTTTCTGGATCTGATAACCATGATAAGCCGCCCCATTATAGCGCATCTCTACCAGTAGATTACGAAGCATAAGACCTCCCTTTCAGCTAAAATAATGCCGGAATCCATAAATTCATCAGGATCCCTACAATATAAAAGGCCGTAACAAAAACAGCAATTACCCAATCAGAAACCGTCAGTTTTAATTGCTTCATCCGAGTGCGACCTTCCCCGCCCCTATAGCAACGGCATTCCATTGCCAACGCAAGCTCCTCGGCTCTGCGAAACGCCGAAACAAACAAAGGGATTAAGATTGGTACCAATGCCTTAGCCCGTTTCATCAACCCGCCTGTTTCCAAATCGGCTCCCCGTGCTTTTTGGGCAGACATAATTTTGTCTGTTTCTTCAATCAATGTGGGAATAAACCGCAGCGCAATGGTCATCATCATGGCCATTTCATGGACAGGAAAATGAATTTTCTTTAATGGACTCAGCAGACGTTCAATCGCGTCCGTCAATGCAATCGGCGATGTAGTATAGGTGAGCAGTGATGCTCCGATAATCAGGCAGACAATCCGTATTATCATCAACACTGCCAGACGGATTCCGTCTTCTGTAATGCGTATCCATCCCCAGCGGAACAAAACATGACCGTCAATAAAGAAGATATTCAGGATGGCTGTAAATAAGATCAGAGGTAAAATAGGTTTCAAACTTTTCAAAACAGTTTTCACTGGTATTTTTGCTGTAAAAACAGTGACTGTTAAAAAAAGTATGATTAAGCCAAAGGAAACCAAGTTCCGTACAATAAACAAAGTAATAATAAAGCCAAAAACCAAAAGAATTTTTATACGGGGATCCAAACGGTGTACAATGGACTTCCCAGGAAAAAACTGGCCAATACTGATATCCTTCAGCATTCTTGCTCTCCTTTCTTTTTCAAAAGGCGAAGCAACTGCTCGCTTGCTTCTTGGATCCGATACGTATTCGAGTTTACCGGGTAACCCAATTCGGCCAATTGATGAAACACCTTGGTAATTTGAGGGACGGAAAGCCCGATTTTTTCTATTTCAGCGGCGCGGGTAAAAATACTGTCCACATCTTCATAAGCATAGAGTTGAGAGCGGTTCATTACTAAAACTTTTGTAGCATATTTCGCCACATCCTCCATACTGTGAGAAACCAGCAAAACAGTATTATGTTCCTGCTGATGATATTTTTGTATTAAAGCCAAAATCGTATCCCGGCCTTTTGGATCCAAGCCCGCAGTAGGCTCGTCCAAAATCAGTACACGGGGATTCATTGCGATCACTCCAGCAATTGCCACACGGCGTTTTTGCCCGCCTGAAAGCTCAAAAGGGCTTTTCTCCAGCATACTGCTTGGGATTTCAACCGCACTGACAGCCCGTTCCACAGCTTCCCGGATCTGCAAGGGATTCAGACCCATATTAGTGGGGCCAAAGGCAATATCCTTGTAAACTGTTTCTTCGAACAGCTGATATTCCGGATATTGAAACACCAATCCAACCTGAAAACGTATTTTTTGCAGCGTCTCTTTACTTTCAAAAATATCGGTATTGTTGATATAAACTTTCCCGGAATCTGGCTTCAAAAGCCCATTTAAATGCTGAATCAAGGTCGATTTTCCAGAACCCGTATGGCCGATCACGCCAACCAGCTCGCCTTCTTCAATCTCCAGGCTTACATCATCAATGGCCGTTTTCTCAAAAGGGGTTCCGGGACTATAATGATGCGTTAAATGCTCTACTCGAATAATCGCCATACTACCCCCCCAGCGCCTTTTGCAGCTCTGCAACACATTCCTCCACCGACAAAATACCGTTTGGGAAATCAATCCCTGCTTTTCTCAATTCATAAGCCAATTCTGTCACCTGTGGTACATCCAAGCCGACCTTTTTTAATTGCTCTACATCAGAAAAAACAGCTTTTGGCGTATCATCTGCAATAATTTGCCCACCGTCTACAACAACGACCCGGTTCGCCTGGACAGCCTCGTCCATAAAATGGGTGATAAAAACAACAGTGGTCCCTTTTTCCCGGTTCAAAGACAGCAGGGTTTTCAGCACCTCCCGGCGGCCTTGGGGATCCAGCATCGCTGTTGGCTCATCCAAAACAATACATTTCGGCTGCATGGCTAAAATTCCTGCAATGGCAACCCGCTGTTTTTGCCCGCCAGAAAGCTGGTGAGGGGAATGCTCCCGGAATTCATACATCCCTACCTGTTGAAGGGCAGCATCTACCCGTTCACGTATCTCTGTTGATTCAACTCCCAAGTTTTCCAAAGCAAATGCGACATCCTCTTCAACCACGGTAGCAACCAGCTGATTGTCTGGGTTTTGGAACACCATCCCTACCTGCTGGCGGATTTCAAAGACCAATTCCTCCTTGGAGGTATCAATTCCATCTACCCAAACAACGCCCTCTGTAGGCTGTAAGATCGCATTGATATGCTTCGCAAGGGTTGATTTTCCCGAACCGTTATGCCCCAGTACCGCAACAAAATCCCCCTCTTTAATCGAAAGGGTAATATCGTGCAGCACAGCAACCGGTTCTTCTTCCTCGCTCTCGTGATTGTATTCAAATGAAACCTGCTTAAATTGAATCAACTTCTTCATAGGTCTTTCCTTTTATTTTCTAGTTTAGCAATGCAGGACTGCTTGACCAAATAGCTGTAGAGCCGCAAGGCAAAACAAACCCGCTTTCCGTAACAGGCAGACCGATTTCATCACTGAAAACCGCTCCTCCAAAGCGCTTTTGCACCGTCATTCCAAGCAAATACTGCATAACCGACGGTGAAAGCCCAGTCGTATAGGAATTCAGCGCAAACAGAAGCGGCTGGTTCGATAAGACACGGGAGCAAAGCTCAACTAGACGGAAAATCTGATCCTCCAGCTTCCAGACCTCACCGTTTGGACCTCGCCCATAAGAAGGCGGATCCATAATCAGGATGTCATAGAACCGCCCTCTTTTGATTTCACGGGAAACAAATTTTTCACAATCATCTACAATCCAGCGGATCGGTTTTTCCTGCAAACCAGATAACGCTGCATTCTCTCTGGCCCAAGCGACCATCCCTTTGGAGGCATCTACATGACAGACCTCAGCTCCTGCGGCGGCGCAGGCCAATGTGGCCCCCCCAGTATAAGCGAAAAGGTTCAACACCCGAATTGGACGGTTCTGGAGCGGGATAACCCGGCGGAAAAGCTCCCAGTTAATCGCCTGCTCCGGGAACAGCCCTGTATGCTTAAATCCTGTAGGCCGAACACGGAATACTAAATCCTGGTATGAAACCGTCCAGCTTTCCGGAATGGAGTGAAAATATTCCCACTCCCCTCCTCCTTTGCTGGAACGAATATAACGGGCATCTGCTTTCTTCCAGGCTGGATGGCTTCGTTCAGTTTCCCAAATAATCTGCGGATCCGGCCGAATCAGCAGGGTATCCCCCCACCGTTCCAGCTTTTCCCCCGCGCTGGTATCCAGAATTTCATAATCTTTAAAGCCCGAAACTGCTCTCATTTAGGACGTTCTCTCCTTGATTACTTCACAAATCTGATTGCAAAATGCTGTAATTTCTTCCAAGTCATTTCCTTCAATCATTACCCGAATCAAAGGCTCTGTCCCCGAAGCACGAACCAATACCCGGCCGGTATCCCCCAATGACTCCTCCACGCGACGGATTACAGCGATAATTTCCGGATCCTGCTGATAAGAAGATTTCGCCTCTGCATCTGCAGAAACGGACTGAAGCACCTGGGGAGCTTTTCTCATTGTACAGGACAGCTCCGACATGGGCAGTCCGCGCTTCTTATAAATTTGCAGTAGTTGAACAGCTGAAAGCTGCCCATCCCCCGTATTGGCGAAATCCTTAAGAATAATGTGGCCGGAATCCTCCCCGCCCAAATTATAATGGTTTTTCACCATCTCTTCCAGGATATAACGATCCCCAACCGAGGTAGTCACTAAATTCAGGCCATTTTCCTTCGCAAAGCGCCGCATTCCAATATTTGACATCACAGTAAGAACAATCGTATCTCCAGCGAGCTTTCCCTGTTCTTTTAAGTCAGCCGCAAAAATAGCAATCAATTGATCCCCATCAATCGGGGTTCCGTTTTCATCTACGGCCAGACAGCGGTCTGCATCACCGTCAAAAGCAACCCCGAACTCGCAATGATGAGTTTTCATGTAATCGACCAGTTGCTCCAGGTGAGTCGAGCCGCAGTGCTCGTTGATATTCAACCCATCCGGGGCTGCATTCAGGATATGTGCATCGACCCCCAGCTCTGCAAACAACCGCGCCGCAGTAGCACTCGCACTTCCGTTTGCACAGTCAACAGCAACTCGGATGCCGCTTAAATCCTCATCTACACTTTGTGCAATGTGGGAAATATAATCCTGAACTGCACTCCGGCGTTCGTAAACCCGTCCAAGATCTTTACCGGATTTTAAGGTCATCTGTTCCGAGTGATCCAAAATCAGCGCTTCGATTTCTTCTTCTATCTCATCACTTAATTTATAACCGGTTTGGCTGAACAGCTTAATCCCGTTAAATTCCACTGGATTATGCGAAGCCGAGATCATAACTCCTGCATCGGCTTCATATTTCGGGATTAAAAACGCAACCGCCGGAGTTGGAACAACCCCAATCAGCTCTGCATCCGCACCAACAGAACAAATTCCTGCCACCATAGCAGCTTCCAGCATTTCTGAAGAAATCCGGGTATCACGGCCAATTAAAATTTTAGGCTTCCGATGGCTGTGCCGCGTTAAAACAATAGCCGCAGCACGGCCGATCTGCATCGCCAGTTCACAAGTTAATTCTGTGTTTGCAACGCCGCGCGCTCCATCCGTTCCAAATAATCTTCCCATATCCAACAGCTCCATTTTCTCATATTAAAGTCTCATTTGGCCTTCCTGTTCGATGCCGAGATGCTTATAAGCCAGGGGGGTCACGCAACGCCCTCGAGGCGTCCGCGCCAAGAAGCCGAGCTGCATCAAGTAAGGCTCATAGACATCTTCCAACGTTATGGCTTCTTCTCCTAATGCAGCGGCCAGTGTTTCCAAACCAACTGGCCCTCCATGATAGTGGCTGATGATCATTCTCAGCATCCGTCGGTCCACCAGATCCAATCCCAGTTCATCAATTTCTAATTTATCCAGCGCAATATCCACAATAGCCTTGGTAATCTTACCATCACCTAAAATTTGTGCAAAATCGCGCACCCGTTTTAACAGCCTGTTCGCAATCCGCGGCGTCCCTCTGGAACGGCTTGCCAAGGCAAAAGCGCCCATTGCATCGCATTCAATGTTAAGAATTCCCGCACTCCGGACAATGATTTCAGCAAGCTGCTGAGGCGTATACAGCTCCAACCGGAACAACACACCAAAACGATCCCGTAAAGGAGCAGTCAGCTGCCCTGCACGCGTAGTTGCACCAATCAATGTGAACTTTGGCAGATCAATACGGATCGAACGTGCTGAAGGGCCTTTCCCTATAATAATATCCAGAGAATAGTCCTCCATGGCAGGATAGAGCACCTCCTCGACCGAGCGGGATAAACGATGGATTTCATCGATAAACAGTACATCCCCCACATCAAGGTTGGTCAGCAATGCCGCTAAATCCCCCGGCTTTTCAATGGCAGGCCCTGAGGTAATTCTCAGGTTCACGTTCATCTCATTGGCAATAATTCCAGACAAAGTAGTTTTTCCCAGCCCTGGAGGACCATACAGCAACACATGATCCAAGGACTCATCCCGAGCCTTTGCCGCCTCAATGTAAATAGAAAGGTTTTCTTTAATCTTATCCTGACCGATATATTCCGCCAGTGTTTTGGGACGAAGCGAATATTCTACATCAATATCAGCAGAAGAAAATTCCGGAGCAGACAGCCTCTGATCAAAGTTGAATTCTTCATTTTCGTCGAACATCCTTTACACCTTTCCAGCCAATGCTTTTAAACCGCCTTTGATCATTTCTTCTATCGAAAGCGTGCTGTCCAAAGACATCACGGCCCGTGTCGCCTCCGCTCTGGAATATCCCAATACTTCCAAGGCGGAAATCGCTTCTGAAGCATTTCCAGCGGTTACGGAAGAACTCGCGGCCGGCAGCGTGCTTCCTATAGCTCCCTGCGCAATCTGTTCCTTGGCAATTCGGTCTTTTAACTCCAATATAATCCGCTGGGCCGTTTTCAGCCCAATTCCCGGCGCCTTGGTCAAGGCTTTCGCATCATTGCTGGCTACACACAAGGCAAAACGTTCTGGAGTAAGATCGGATAAAATGGACAAAGCCGCCTTCGGGCCAACCCCGTTGATGGAAATCAACATTTTAAATGTATTCAACTCGTTTTTATCGCAAAATCCGAATAACTCCAGTGCATCTTCGCGTACATGAAGGAACGTATATACCTGAATTTCTTTCCCGGTTTCCGGAAACTTAGAGAGGGTGGTCAGCGATGTTTTTACTGAATAACCGATTCCGTTGCACTCCACAACTATATGATACGGCTCTGCTTCAATAAGTATACCATGTATGCTGTAAATCATCGAAGCATTCCTTTCTTCCGATATCGTGTTTGATTCATGATCAACTGGGCAGAACGAGAAGGTGCGGTATGTGCATGGCAGATCGCCAGAGCCAGTGCGTCCGCGGTGTCATCCGGTTTCGGCAATCGTTCCAATTTTAACAGCCGCCGGGTCATATCCATTACCTGTGCCTTGGTCGCATTGCCATAACCAACCACAGACTGCTTGACCTGGGGCGGCGTATATTCAAAATAAGGGACGTTTTGTTGTTCAGAGGCCAACAGGATCAATCCCCTTGCCTGAGCCACATCAATCCCAGTCGTCTTATTATTCGTAAAAAACAGCTTTTCAATAGAAAGCGCATCGGGCTTGTGCCTTTCCAGCAGGAGAGAATATTCCTCATAAATCTGTAGAAGGCGTTTGCCAAATGGTGTTCCTGCCTCTGTAATAATCGCTCCATAATCCAAGGTAACAAATCTCATATTCCGATATTCCAGCACACCATATCCTACAATGGCGTAGCCAGGATCGATCCCGATTATTTTCATTTTGAAACAAGACCCTTTTTGCAAAATTACCCAGCAATCCAGATAAAAATAATCCCCGGCTGGATATCTTTGTAATTATAGCACACATCTTTTTATTACGCAAGAAAAGCCGCGTTTTTCCTTGCTTTCTCAGAATAATTTACGGAAGATTTGATTTATGATCGGACGTTTTTATTAAAAATTCTATTAAGCTCCTGGTTTTGCCGTACAAAGTGCAGAATATAGACAGTAATTCTCACAGAACAAAAAACGTTAGGATTCCCAAAGGCTTTTCAGAAGCGCAGCATTCCGGGAACGCGCTTCTTCTGTTTCTTCGGGCAAGAAATAATAGTTCCCCTCATTTTCTGCAAAGTAATCCCCTTCTTTTGCCCCTGGATAAAGTTCGGACAAAAGAATCTGAATTTGTTTTTGATCGGATGTTTCACAAATGGCCCAACCCGACTCAATGCGATCCAAGATATACCTATTTTTCATGAAAAACCTTCTTTTTACCCCTTAATTTTATTTTTCAGAAAGAAACCTCGCTTAGTTCTATTTGATCTCTCAAGCAGAGTCGAAACAGCAGTCTCCTGCTCTGCTATCGCTCCACCCGAATCTCGAACTGATTCTGCGGAGTAATACTGAATACAATAGATCCTTGGTAATCGGTTCTGTAAACGAAAGCCTCATTTGACTCTACCGTCTGCAATACTTTTTGATGGGGATGCCCGTAATCATTCCCATCTCCAACCAGGATCACAGCATAATCCGGATCAATCGCCTGATAAAAGCCCTTTGAGGTAGAAGTCTTGCTTCCATGATGACCCAGTTTAAGCACATCGCTTTTAAGGATTTTCCCGGATTGAACCAACTCCTTTTCCACCGGAGATTCCATATCCCCGGTAAAGAGAAAGCTCCGCGATTGATCGTATACAAACCGGCACACCAACGAAGTATCGTTCAAGTCCTCATACTGCCCCATCGGGCCTAAAATGGTAAACACTCCTTTTCCGAAAGTATAAGTATCATCCACTTTTGCCGGGGTCATTTTCAGCCCTTTCTCAGCAATGGCTGTCAGCACTTCCGTATAGGTTTTCGTTGTCGGAACCTGGGAATCCGGTAGCCGGGGCGCGACAATTTTCCCGATATCAAAAGCGCGGATCACATCATCCATCCCGCCGATATGGTCAGAATGGGGATGGGTCATAAAAATCAGATCCAGCTTTTTAATTCCTAATTTTTCTAAATAATCGACCACTACCCTGCCCTGATCGTTTTCTCCGGCATCTATCAGAATGGCATGCCCATCTGACAGAATCAGGGTACTGTCTCCCTGACCAACGTCAATAAAGTGAACTTCACAGTCATTTTCGACCTCTCCAGTTAAAGTATTCGGGCCGAAGACCGTATCCTTTACACTGGACATGGTTGGAACATTCTCCCATTTCATTAGATCGCCTAAAGTTAAAAAACAGGCGCCGCAAAAAAGAAGAACCCCAAAGAATACAGACCAGCCATTTACTTTCTTTTTGTATTTTTGCTGCTTTTTCCATTTTTGTGCCATGACCGTTTTCCTCCTTGTGTTTGTTTGGTCATTTCTTCTTTTCTGGACGGAGCAATCAGACAATTTTTTCCTGTCCCGATCAGATCCTTTCGCCCAGCCATCATCAACGCTTTCATCACCAAGTTTCGGTTTTCGGGCTTAAAATATTGCAGAAGTGCCCGCTGCATAGCTTTCTCTTCTTTTGTCTTGGGAACAAAAATTTTCTTCCCAGTAAATGGATCCAACCCGGTGTAATACATACAGGTCGAAACGGTTCCCGGAGTCGGATAAAAATCCTGAACCTGATCCGGATGCAGATGGTTCGTTTTCAGAAACAGCGCCAATTCAATCGCATCATTTAGGGTGCTTCCAGGATGGGAGGACATCAGATACGGAACCAGATACTGTTCTTTTCCTAATTCGCGCGTTTTTTTCTGATACATCTCTGCAAATTTCCGATATACCTCAATCTTCGGCTTTCCCATAGCGTCCAGAACAGCATTGCTGCAATGCTCAGGAGCCACGCGGAGTTGCCCGCTGATATGATGCTCCACCAGCTCATGGAAGAATTCCAGATTGGAATCCTCCAGAAGATAGTCGTAGCGGAGCCCGGATCGGATAAACACCTTTTTGATGCCCGGAATTTTCCGAACTTTCCGCAAGAGCTGCAAATATTCTGTGTGATCTGCAACCAGCGCTTTACAGGGAGTTGGCGCCAGGCATTTGCGGTCTTTGCAGAGACCATGCTCCGCCTGCTTCTTACAGGATGGTTGCCGGAAGTTCGCAGTAGGGCCTCCAATATCGCTGATATACCCCTTGAAATGAGGATTTTTTAAAAACGACTGAGCCTCTTTCAATATCGAGGCCTCGCTTCGGCAGGTGATTTTACGCCCCTGATGAAATGCAATGGAACAGAAATTGCAGGCCCCGAAGCAGCCGCGATTATGGGTAATCGAAAATTCTACTTCCCGAATCGCCGGAACTCCCCCTTCCTGTTCATAAACCGGATGGTAGGTACGCATATACGGAAACTCCGCGACCCGGTCTAAATCTTCAGTTTTCAACGCATACATCGGGGGATTTTGGATCAGCATCCGACTGCCATGGCGTTGGACCAGCGTCTTTCCACGTACCTCGTCCTGCTCATTCATTTGCTGTCGTGTAGCTTTGGCATAGCTCGCTTTATCCCGTGCCACAATTTCAAAGTCAGGGCATTGTACTGCTCCCCATGGCGTTTGGGAAGGATCGGCTAAATAACAGATTCCCCGAATATCCGTAATAGAGGAAACAGGTTCCCCTTTTGCCAGACGATGCACCAGCTCAATGGTCTGATACTCCCCCATCCCATAAACCAGCAAATCTGCCCCGCTGTCTACTAAAATAGAGGGACGCACCTCGTCATCCCAATAATCATAATGGGCAAATCTCCGAAGGGAAGCTTCCAGCCCTCCAATAATCAACGGTTTGTCTGGGAATGCCTGCCGGATCATTTTCGCATAAACAATCACTGCACGGTCCGGCCTTCGGCCCGCTTTGTTGCCTGCCGTATAATAATCATCCGAACGTTTCCGTTTGGCCACCGTATAATGGGCAACCATGGAATCAATGTTCCCGGAATTCATAAAAAAGGCATACCGGGGTTCTCCCAGCTTTCGGATATCTTCTAAATTTTTAAAATTAGGCTGTGAAATAACCCCCACCGTATACCCTTCAGCCTCAATGACTCGTGTAATAATCGCTGTCCCAAAGGTCGGATGATCCACATAAGCGTCCCCGGTTACACAGATAAAATCCAACTGTTCGATTCCTCTCTTCCTCATATCGGATTTAGAAATCGGTAAAAAATCCATTATTTCACTTCCCTTACCCCTAAAATAGGAAATCAGCCGGATTTATTCCGGCTGATTCAGACTCATCTCAATCCATTGCTGCCGCGTAATCAGCACCTGTCGAGGTTTACTGCCCTCATAACCGCTAATAATCCCTTTTGCTTCCATTTCGTCAACCAAACGGGCGGCCCGCGCATAACCTACCTTAAGCTTGCGCTGAAGGTAGGAGGTGGAAGCCTGCCCAGCTTCTAAAACACATTCAATTGCGTCAGACAACAGCTCGTCCGAGTCGTCAAAACCTCCGCCATCATTAGAAGTTCCTTTTTCCTGAACGGCCTGTTTTTCGATTTCTTCCAATACTTTATCATCGTAAACTGCCGTTTCTTTATTTTTAATGAAGCTTACAACCTTTTCTACTTCTTTGTCACTCACAAAACAGCCCTGGACCCGAAGCGGTTTCGGCATCCCAACCGGATAAAACAGCATATCCCCTCTCCCCAACAGCTTTTCCGCACCACCGGAATCCAAAATCGTGCGGGAATCCACCTGAGAAGAAACCGCAAAGGCAATACGGGAAGGAATATTCGCCTTGATAATGCCGGTGATAACATCAACGGACGGCCTTTGTGTCGCAATGATCAAATGCATCCCGGCAGCACGGGCCATCTGAGCCAAACGGCAGATGGAATCTTCCACTTCGTTGGGAGCTGCCATCATCAGGTCAGCCAGCTCGTCGATGATAATGACAATCTGAGGCATCGGATCCAGCTCTTCTGATTCTTTTGCTAATTCATTGTATCCTTTCAGATCACGGACATTATTATCTGCAAATAACTTATAACGGTTCAGCATTTCCGTTACAGCCCAGCCCAACGCGCCAGCTGCTTTCCTTGGGTCGGTCACAACCGGTACCAGCAAGTGCGGGATTCCGTTATAAATCCCCAACTCTACGACTTTAGGGTCCACCATCAACAAACGAACCTCGCTGGGAGAAGATTTATAAAGCAGGCTGACAATAATGGAGTTGATGCAAACCGATTTGCCGGAACCCGTCGATCCGGCGATCAGCATATGCGGCATCTTGGCAATGTCTGCTACAACGCAGTTTCCGGCGATATCCCGTCCCAAAGCCATGGAAAGCTTGCTTGAAGCCTCGGAAAACTCCGGGGAATCGATAATCTCCCGCATGGTGACAATATCCGTTGTTTTGTTTGGGACCTCGATCCCAACTGCGGGCTTTCCCGGGATCGGCGCTTCAATCCGGACACCGGTTGCCGCTAAATTCAGTGCAATGTCATCAGCAAGCCCAGTAATTTTACTAATCTTAACCCCTACGGACGGCTGAAGCTCATACCGTGTTACGGTAGGCCCCCTGCTGATATCAATTACTTTTGTCTGCACACCAAAGCTTTTTAAAGTATTGACCAGCAAATCCGCATTTGCATGCAGCTCCCCGCTGACGTCCTGCGCATTGTTCTGTACAGACGCTTTCAGCAGGCTGACAGGAGGATGAATGTATTCCATCATTTGATTATTTTGATCCGTATACAAACGGGATTGATCCGTCAAATCAAAAACCGATTCAACTGGTTCTGCCGGAAGAGTTTCCCCGGCAGATTCCTGCGGCTCTGCTGAAGGGGTTCCCTCCTCTTTGTCAGTTTTTTCATAATTCAGCGCACGATCAACCAATTCCTGAATAGGATCCGATACAGCCTCATCCCGTACCTCAATCACCTTTTGATCTGCCAAAGTTTTTTGAATGGGCGGAAGATTTTCCGGAACGGAGAAATCAGATGAAAGAATTTCTTCATCTGATTCTTCTACGGCAATCCGAGGGACAGATGTATCCGAATCCGATAAATGGTTCTCAATATCCTTGCCGAAGGTGGAGGTTTTTTCTTTTAAAATCCGGAGCTGGGCTTTCGTATCATCCTTCGACTGCTGCTTTTCCCATTCCAATAAGTCTTTCAAGCTGGGCTTAGGAGAGGAAACCGGATGCTGTGGCATAGGTTCCGGTATTTCTTCGTCGCTGTCCGGCCCCAAGTCAACATCAATAGCAAACTTATTGGCCTGTTTTTGCTCATATTCCACCCGACGTGCCGTATACGTTTCCTCAATTTTTTTTACAGGTTTAACTACACCGCGAAAGAAACCAAGCAAAGTGGCTCCTGTCAGCAGCATAATAAACGCGAAAAGGAACAGAGAAATAATGATGATCGCACCCGTTTTTCCGCAAGCCGCCATCAGGGGCCATCCGATTACAGAACTGAAAAATCCACCGCCCTGCAGCTTGGAGCCTTTGGTAAACAACGTTCCTAGTACGGAGAAAAAGCCGCTGCCCTCAAAGGCTGTTTTTGAGCAGATTTCCATCAGCGCACAGATCAGCAGCACCAGAATCCCCGCCTGCCAAATCTTATGATGAATCTCACCAATCGGCTTATCCAGCGCCGCCATTACAGCCAAATAAATCAATACGGCCGGAATAATCAGCGCCGTAATCCCGAATAAGCCATAAAAGGCATTATGCAGCCAGGTCCAAAGATTGGTTCCTGGGATAATCGCGATGGCCAAAAGGAGCACCCCGATTGTAAACATCAGGATTGCCGCCATCTGCCGGCGGCTTTTTTGATAATGCTCATATTCTGACTTGTAATTTCTTTTTCCTGGTGCAGCGGATTTGGAAGCTGCTTTCTTTTTTGGGGCCTTCTTTGCTGTTGCCATGTTTTTTATCCATCCTCTTATTTTGTCTTAACCTGTAATTAAGGTATAAATCCCCAGGCCAATCACAACTACACCTAAAATCATCGTATAATAAGCAAAAATACGGAATTTTTCCGACTTAATCAGCCAGTTGACCATTTTAATCGCAAACAAGCCGGTAATTGCGGAAACAATAAAGCCAATCAGCACAGGAAGCCACTCGATCGAAGCCTGCATCTCAATGGCGTCTTTAATTTCGACCAGGCCGGCGCCCAAAATCGCAGGGATACCAAGGATAAACGAAAACTGTACCGCAAATTTCTTCGATAAACCGCAAATCAGGCTGGCCGCAACGGTAGAACCGGAACGGGATACTCCAGGCAATACGGCAATCCCCTGTGCTGTACCGATAATCAGTGCATCCCGGGCCTTCATGCTCTGTTCGTCTTTTTTTCCTTTCACACATCGGTCAGAAATATAAAGAAGGATACTTGTTAGTAAAAAGCAACCGCCTAAAAAGATCAGATTGCTTTGGGCGACCAGCTCATCATAATAGCCCTTAAAAGGAAGAATAATAAACAAGGGAACCAGTGACAAAATCAGCATTAAAATCATCCGGCGGTACCCGTTCATCCCTTTAATCCGGAACTTCCCAGTAAACAGATCCCGAAGCATCGCAAAAAATTCCACGATCAGATTCAGGATTGTTTTCCTGAAAGCGATAAAGACATCAACAAGAGTACCTAAATGCATAATAGCTGATAAAAACGTGGCATCTTCTGGCTGTACATTCGTAAAATGCTGCACTAAAGCTAAATGCCCTGAACTGGAAACAGGTAAAAACTCGGTTAGCCCCTGTACTACCGCCTGCAAAATTGCACTTAATATAGACATGATGTTCCTCCTATGTAATGCCCGTTAAACGGGCCATTTTGCAGCAGAATCTCCACTGAAATTCGTATTTGGCTGGTAAACGCCGCCTGATGTCCACGCTTTATTTAAATAATCTGCTGGATTCGTCGAGATAATGCGCTGGATCTGAAAACCCTTTTCGGACCGGGTACCTTCAAGGATCAGCCTCCCATAGCAACGGTAGCTGCGCGGATGCGGCTCCTCATGAAAAATATCCGCTTCATTGATTATCGTGTACAGCATCTGCTGTTTCCTCCCCATCAATTAAACGATATAAGCATTCCACTGCTTCAGAAAGCCCGCCCAGATGATCGATCAGGCCTTCTTTTACAGCATCTTCTCCATTCAGGACTGTACCCACATCCATTACCAATTCCCCAGTCGTCATCATCAGTTCCCGAAAACGGTCCTCGGTAATTTTTGAATTGCTGGTTACAAAACCAACGATCCGGTCCTGCATTTTTTCAAAATAAGATAAGGTTTGTGGAACGCCTAAAACCAATCCATTCATCCGTACCGGGTGAATGGTCATGGTTGCTGAAGGAACAATAAACGATTCCTTCGCACTGACCGCTAACGGGACGCCAATCGAATGCCCTCCCCCCAATACAATTGAAACCGTCGGCTTCGACATTCCTGCAATCAGCTCCGAAATTGCCAAGCCTGCTTCCACATCCCCGCCAACTGTGTTGATCAGGATAATCAGACCTTTAATCTCAGGGTCCTGCTCAATGGCTACGAGCTGCGGCATCACGTGTTCGTATTTGGTTGTTTTATTTTGAGAAGGCAGGATATAATGTCCTTCTACCTGGCCGATAATGGTCAAACAATGAATGGTATATCGCCCGTGCGTCGTAATAGAACCTGTTTGTATAATCGAATCTTCTGACTGCTCATTCAGTACATCCCCCTCTTCGGATTCTTCCGGCTCGGAGGGAGAGATCTGATTCATCCTTTTTTTTTCATGGTTCATAGTGTTCCTCCTTAAAATAAAAACTTTTGTTTATTTTAAGCAGGGGCAGCAGAGATTATACTTTACCTTATAAACCTATTCTATTATACCAGTTTCTAGAATTATGTCAAACAGGAAAATGGAAATTACCTCAAATCCAGCGGATCGATCCCATTATACGACAAATCCCCATTTTCTCCGGAAATCTGGGTATAATATTCCGGTACCTCTCCCACTATAACCGTTTCGGAAATGATAAAATGGCTTTGAACATTAGCCGCAATATGAAAAAACGGAATGGCTGCTTCGACCTCTACTTCAAGCACCAGATCAATTTGGTGCTTGGTCTGGTTAATCCCAACAGATTCAAAGGTCGAGATAAAGTCACTGCTCAATGTGCCAACCGGGACAACATGAAATGGAACAGCAGGCCCTTGCCCAGCCAGAAATTCATTGCCCAAAAGCGTACCCAGCGGCAAATAGAACGGCACGGATTCCAAATTTTTCAGCCGATCCGAAACCCGACGATTTAATTGGCTTTTCAGCCGGTTTGCCGTCTGAGTATTGGTTTCCACCGCAATGATCCGCCCTTCCTGATCCCGGATGAAAGATACCAATTCTATCGACTGGTTTTGCTGCTGAGCCAGAACCTCCAGTACAGCCTCCGCAAGCTGCTCCTGTATGGTCAGGCTGCATTGCTGGCGCATAATACGTAAAAGATTTGGGCGGAAAAGTAAAATACCAATACAAATGAAAAAAATGAGTAAACTGAAAAAAACAGAAATCCGAAAACGTCTCCGGCGCTTGGAAGGGGTAAGGACAGAAGAAGGAAGCTGTTTCAAATTGCGGGCAAAGTTTCGGTTCATCATCAGGCAATACTCCTTCCAAAAAGATATGTGGTCTTTTTATTCTATGCGAAATTTGGAATATTTGTGAATTTTCTAATCTTTTTCTTTTGAAAACTTGACTTATTTAAAAATATTGGTAAAATCAGATTAATACCAAAATATCACCAAATAGGTATAAATCCGCCGCATAGGAAAGGACGTTCATTTATGCGAAAAAATCATCTGATCGATCTCTGTGATTTGACCCGGGAACAATGGGAAGAAATTGTCGACCTCGCTGTTCAGATCAGCCAAAACCCTTCCGCTTATGCCGAAGCCGGAAAAGGAAAAATCCTGGCTACTCTCTTCTATGAGCCGTCTACCCGTACCAAAATGTCCTTTCAAACCGCAATGCTCCGCCTTGGCGGAAATGCAATCGGGTTTGACAACCCTCAAACCAGCTCGGTTTCCAAGGGGGAATCGCTTGCAGATACCCTGAAAATTGTCAGCGGCTATGCAGATATCATCGCTATGCGCCACTCGATCGAAGGCGCGGCCCTGGTAGCTGCGCAGGCAGCAGACTGTCCGGTGATCAACGCTGGCGACGGCGGGCATCTTCACCCCACCCAGACCCTGACCGACCTGGTTACACTCCGGATTGAATTGGGTGATCTGAACCATCGCGTCATCGGCATCTGCGGCGACTTGAAAAACGGACGCACCGTACATTCTTTAATCAATGCGCTCTGTCATTATCAGGATATTGAGTTTGTCCTGATCTCTACCCCCGAGCTTCTCCTCCCCGCACGCTTTAAGGAGGTTATCCATCGAAGTGGATGCCGCTACCGGGAGGTTTTATCCATCGAAGAAGCCATTGCAGAATTGGATGTCTTATATATGACGCGCATCCAAAAAGAACGCTTCACCAGCCTGGAGCTTTACAATCACCAGAAAAATGTCTATGTACTGGATTCTGCAAAGCTGTGCCTGGCTAAACCTGAT
>CANSRB010000021.1 GCA_947649285.1 uncultured Clostridia bacterium | reverse complement strand
GTTATATTACCACATCTCCTCCCTCTTGTCAATACCTTTTTCCGATCTTTTTCGAAATAATTTTATCTTTCAGTTGCACTCATCTATGAAACCTTTTGCCTTTTATCCGGACAGGTGAAAGGAGGTTTTCTATCTGAGTAAATCCAATCGACGCAAAAAGCAGGAAGCCCTGCTGCAAAAAGTAGTGGACGGTCTGGAACACTCCGCTTTCTCCAAAGACGGCGAACTGCTTCGGCTGGCCGGTGTGGAAGAGAGCGCTGATCTGGATCTTTCCCATGTCAGCGAACTCAAGCTGGGCGAAAAAGGGCTGGAGCTGAAGTTCTTTGACCGCTTCCGTGCGCTGGAACTTCTGAGCAGGCTGGCGCGCGAAGGTGAAAAGGAAACCGGCGAAGAGGGGATTTCCGCCTTGGCTTCCGCGTTGAACGCCAGCGCGCGCTCCCTGCCTTCCGCTGATCCTGCTCCTCCCGCCAAGAAAACACAGGGAAAACCATGATCCCCCGCCGGTTTTCTGAAAAACAGCGCGCCCTCCTGAGCTGGTGGTGCCCGGACAGCCCCTATGCCAACCACACGGCTATCCTCTGTGACGGCGCCGTCCGGAGCGGCAAAACCCTTTGCATGAGCCTCTCTTTTGTGCTGTGGGCTTTTTCCGGCTTCAGTGAAGAGGACCGCTTCGCTTTCTGCGGAAAAACGATCGCTTCTTTAAGAAGGAACCTGCTTGCGCCCCTCCGGCCGCTGCTGCTTCATTACGGATTCCAGTGGGAAGAGCAGCTTTCCCGGAACCGTCTGCTTCTTTCCTATGGAAAAGACTGTCGGGAATTTTACCTTTTCGGCGGGCGGGACGAAAGCAGTGCGGGGCTGATCCAGGGGATTACCCTGGCCGGCGTTTTGCTGGACGAAGCCGCCCTGATGCCCCGTTCCTTCGTGGAGCAGGCGCTCGCCCGGTGCTCCTCTGAGCAGGCCCGGTTTTGGTTCAACTGCAATCCTGAGCATCCCTACCACTGGCTTTACCAGGAATGGATCTGCAAGGCCGCAGAAAAAAACGCTCTCCGGCTTCATTTTGAGCTGGACGACAACCCCTCCCTTTCCGAGAAGGTGAAAGCCCGCTACCGTTCCCTGTATTCCGGGGCATTTTACGAACGCTTCATTTTAGGGAAATGGGTCCGGGCAGAAGGGCTGGTCTATCCATTCTTCTCCGAACGGCATCAATTTAAGGCTCTCCCCGCCCCCTGTGCCGAATGGGTGATCTCCTGTGATTACGGCACGGTCAACCCCACTTCAATGGGGCTGTGGGGACGGTGCGGCGATG
This sequence comes from uncultured Clostridia bacterium, assembly GCA_947649285.1. Taxonomy (GTDB): domain Bacteria; phylum Bacillota; class Clostridia; order Oscillospirales; family Ruminococcaceae; genus Paludihabitans. The sequence goes on along the minus strand of CANSRB010000021.1, from coordinate 17,217 downwards.
TCTGGTACCGAACGGAGGAATACTATTTCGATTCCCGCCGGGAACAGGCCAGCCGGACGGACGAAGAACACTATGCCGCTCTGGAACAGCTTGCCGGAAGTCTTCCCATCCGGGCGGTCGTCGCCGACCCTTCCGCCGCCAGCTTTCTGGAAACTATTCGGAGAAAAGGCCGGTTTCCGGTGATCCCGGCAAAAAATGAAGTGCTGGACGGCATCCGCCGGGTCAGCTCCGCTTTGCAGGAAGGCAGGATCCGGATCTCCTCCCGCTGCGCGGATAGTATCCGGGAATTCGGGCTCTATGCCTGGGAGGAAAATACGGCGCTCGATCGTCCCAAGAAAGAGCACGACCATGCGATGGACGATATCCGTTACTTTGTAAGCACCATTCTTGACCCGCAGCCGGAGGACTTCGCCGCCTTCAGCCTGCTGCGGGAAACCCAGCCGGCAGGAGGCTCCTCCGCCGGTACTGCTGAAAGGAGGTCTTTTTGAAACATCCTTTTTTCCGGCGACCTTCCGCCCAGACAGCGGAAGAAGCGCCGTCGCTCCCTTTTCAAAGCGTTCAGACCGCACCGGCCCGGTCGCCTTTTGCCCTTCTGGACAATTATGCGCTGGCCCAGGAGCCTCAGGTCCGGCTCTACGACGCCCTTCGCGAAAGCGTGCCCGTCATTGACGCGGCCATCCTCAAGCTGATCCGTCTGACCGGGGGCTACACCGTTTTCTGCCCGGATCCGGAAGCCCAAAAACGGCTCTCCCGTTTTGTGCTCGAGGTCCCCTGCGGCAGCGGCGCCTCCGGGCTGGAAAGCTTTATCTGCACCTACTTCGACCACCTGCTCACTTACGGCAGCGCGGTAGGCGAAATCCTGCTGGCTCCCACCGGGAAACGGGTGGCCGGACTCTATAACGCCAGCCCCCGCGATATCCGGATCGTCCGGGGAAGTCATCCGCTGGCTCCGGATATCCAGGTGCGGGACTCCGCCCTGGGCTTCCGCTCTCTCCCGCCCGAAGCCGTCGGGCGTATCCTGTTCTCCGCCCTAAATCCCACGCCGGATGCCATTGCCGGGCAGTCCCTCCTCAAGGGGCTCCCCTTCGTCGCGCGGGTCCTGCTCCGGATCTTTGAAACCACCGAGCAGAATTTCGAGCGGCTGGGCAACGTCCGTTACGCGATCACCTATAAGCCTCAAAACGACGGGATGGACAAAGCCTACGCCAAGGAACGCGCCCAGCAGATCGCCCGGGAATGGCAGGCCGGGATGTCTGCCGCCAAACGCGGCGAAATCGCCGATTTTGTCAGCATCGGGGACGTCCAGATCAAAGCGATCGGCGCCGACAACCAACTGCTCGACACGCAGGTGCCGGTCCGTCAGCTGCTGGAGCAGATCGTCGCCAAGCTGGGCATCCCGCCTTTCCTGCTCGGGCTTTCCTGGAGCACTACGGAACGGATGAGCAAGCAGCAGGCCGATATTTTGACCAGCGAGCTGACCTACTACCGCCGCCTGCTCAGCCCGGTGATTCTGCGGATCTGTGAAACCTTCCTGCGGCTGGAGGGCTTCTCCTGCCGCCCCGAAATCAGCTGGAATCTCATCAATTTGCAGGACGAAAGCGAAATGGCCAAATCCCTGCTTTATCGCGCCCAAGCCGACCAGATCCGGCAGAGTCTGGGGCAGCCGCTCTTCGAACAGGGGGCCGCTAAGGACGCTGCCTGTTCCCACGAACATCAATATAATCAACACACTTGAAAAAACACAATTTGCATTTTTTCAGCCAGCGGGCATAGCCCGATGGCTGTGTGCTCCGCACACCTATGTTGACTATGAAGTCCGAATCAAGGCCGCAGAAGCGGCCTCCTGCGGTGGTTCTCCGCCGCAGACATCAAAAGAATCATTTTGATTCTTTTGATGTGTTTCAACTATAAACCTCTGCCTGAAAGGAAGCTGAATACATGAATTGCAGCCAAACCCCTCCCGTATTAAGACGGGTAAAGGCTTTTGAGCCTTCTGAGGCCGAAATGGAACGGATCAACGCCTACACCCGGCGGAAATTTTCCCCGGAGGAAGTCTACACGTTTTCGGTCATCCTCTGTGATAACGATGTTGACCGGGATTACGAGCAGTTCTCCAATACCGCTTTGGAAAAGCTGGCTGAACTGTTTTTAGGGAAATCCGGCGTATTCGACCATAACCCCTCCGTGAAAAACCAGACTGCCCGGATTTACGACTGCCGCACCGAGCCTGTCCCCGGCCAGAAAACGGCCGCCGGGGAGGACTATATCCGGCTGGCAGCCAAAGCCTACATGGTCCGCAGCGCATCCAACCGGGACCTGATTGCCGAAATCGACGGCGGGATTAAAAAAGAGGTCAGCATTTCCTGCTCGGTTGCGGAAACGACCTGCTCGATCTGCGGAGCGGACGCCAGTGCGGGATGCCTGCATCAAAAAGGACGGAAATATGGGGACTCCTTCTGCCATCATATTCTAAACCGGCCCACCGACGCCTACGAATGGTCCTTCGTTGCGGTGCCGGCTCAAAAACGCGCCGGCGTCATTAAGTCCTTTGCCGGCGCTTCAGAAAGCGTACGGGAATTCCCGGTGCTCAAGCAGGCCCTCACCAAAGGGGAAGGGCTCCAGTTCAGCCCGGCCGAAGCGGCTGTTCTGGCTCATCAGCTGGAGGAGCTGGAGGAATCCGCTTCCTGGGGACGGAAATATAAATCCGAACTGGAACAGGAAATGATCCGGCTGGCCTTCCTCGCCGGGGAAGAACTCGACAGCGGGATCCTAGCCTCCGCTGTGCGGAAGCTCTCCGTTGAAGAACTACGGGCTTTCTGCAAGGCCTATGAAGCCCGCGTGGCCCCTTCACCCGTCCCCTCCCTCCTGCCAAGCGGCGAAGAGGCCGAGCCCTCCGCCCTTTTTAAGATGTAACACTCCCATTCGTCAGAAGCAACCCTCGACCTATCTATAGAAAGGAATGGACTTATGGCTTTTTATGACAACCTCACACTGGAAAAAGGTATGTACGGCGCAGACGGACAGGCGTTTACCAAAACGCTGGAAGCGCTGGACCCCTCCGCGGCCTACAAAGGTACCGAGCTTGAGCATCTGGACGCTTTCGAACGCCAGCTCAAGCGCTTCAACATCCGGGTAAAGGGCAGGGGCTCAGACTGCGTGGAAAAATTCTTCCAGTCCTCCCAGTCCGCCGCCTTATTCCCGGAATACGTCCGCCGGTCGGTCGGTCAGGGCGCCAAGACTGCGGATATGCTGGGCGATCTCATCGCCGCGCACACCAAAATCGACGCGATGGATTACCGCCCGCTGACCTCGGTGGTTTCCGCAGAGGGTACGGAGGAGCCCAGTCTCGTCCAAGTGGACGAAGGGGCGGAAATCCCGGCGACCGAAATCAAAATGCAGAAAAACCTGGTCAAGCTGCATAAAACCGGCCGGATGCTGGTGTCCTCCTACGAGGCGATCCGGTTCGAACGGCTCGACCTCTTCACTGTAACCCTCCGCCAAATCGGCGCAATGATCGCAAAATCCCAGCTTAAAAACGCGGTGGACGTCCTGATCAACGGGGATGGGAACGATAATGCCGCCGAAACAGTCAATGTGACCACCGCCGGCAGCGTCACCTATGCCGACCTGATCCAGCTTTGGAGCAAATTCGAGGATTTCGAAATGAACCGCATGATCGTTTCCCCGGACGTTATGCAGAAGCTGCTGGCTATCGAAGAACTCAAAAACCCCGTCACCGGGCTGAACTTCCAAGCCACCGGCCGGCTGAGCACCCCGCTGGGCGCCGCGCTCTACCGCGCTTCTTCCGTCCCGGCTGGCAAGCTGATCGCGCTGGATAAAAACTGCGCCCTGGAAATGGTCACAGCCGCGGATATTTCGATTGAATATGACAAGCTGATCGACCGGCAGCTGGAACGCGCCGCGATTACCTCCATCGCCGGGTTTGCCAAAATCTTTAAGGAGGCTTCGGTGGTGCTGAATGTCTGAGAAAAAAATTGTTTTGGAGCTTTCCCGCGTCGTTGAACAGTTCCGACTGTTTTCCGGGCTTTCTGAAGAGGAAGCCCTCCCCTACCGGGGATTGGTACAGGGCGTACTGTTCCAGATCCAGCGGAAAATCCGTCCGCCTAAACCGGGTTTGGAGCCTTCGGCAGCGCCCGACGAGCCGGAAAATCCTCCGGCAGAACCTTCTCCGGAGGAAGCCGCGCTGGAATATCTCTGCGGGATTTTGAGCTATTCCCAATACCGGCTTTTAGTCCCGGAGGACGCCGAGCAGAGCATCCGTACCCCCGGGCTTTCCGTCACCAGCCGCCGCGCCCTGCCTTCGGACACGCTGGCCGCTTTGCGGGCAGAAGCCTTCGGGATGGTTCAGGGGCTGCTTGCGGATGAAAATTTCTGCTTTGTTTCTACCCGGCCGGAAGTTCAGGCGGCTGAGGAGCCCGCTCAGCCGGAAAACCCGGATCCTCCGCCGGATCAGGAGGTGACCCATGAGGCTTGATGAAATCCTTGCCGGGTTCTTCCGGCAATACGGCGTTCCCTGCCAGGTTGAAGGGCAGGAGACCGAATGGCGGGGCGTGATCTGCCCCAAAACAACCGGCGACCCTGATTGGGGAGGTTGTGATTATCCCATGCTTGGCGAAACCCTGAACGGGGAATTCCTGCTGACGGCCCCATCTCAGGCAGAATTTTCGAGCGGCAGCCGGATCCAATCCCTGAAGAAGCGTTACCGCGTTCTGTCTGTTCAGGAAATCCGGATCGGGGAACGGCTGCTCGGCCGTTCCGGCGTATTAGAGGCTTTGCCGGAAAGCGGGGATTCAGAAGAATGACCCTTCGCCAATTCAAAGAAAAAGTCCATCGGCAAATCCGGGCCGCCCTCCCTCAAGCAGAGGTTCTGCTCGACCGGAACCGGGATGGCCGGCATCTTCCGCTTTCTAAACCGGCTGTTTTCCTCCAGCTTCAAAAGCTGGAGGCTGCCTCGGTTTCCTTAGGCAATTACTGCGGGACCGGCACCTTCGGCGAGCTGATCCGAGGACGTCAGGCAGAGATCTGCTGGAAAGCCGTCTTCTGCTGCCCAGGCCCTCAGGGCGATGAAGCCTGCGGCGAATTGCTGGAAGCCTTGGGACAATCCCTGCTTTTCAGTAATGAGCTTGGGCTCCACTCCCTCTCAGGCGGGGAAGCGCAATTCCGCATCAAGGAGCAGCTGTTTCAATTGGAGGCCGGATTCCGCTGCGAAGTCCTGCTCACTCAGGACGCTGAAGAAGAAACCATCGCCGGGGTGGTCATCCAAGCCGGCCTTCGGAAGGAGGAAGAAGCATGAGCCTGCGCCCGGAACTGACGATTTCCAGTATGATCCATCCTTTGAGCTTTGTCTTGACAGGGGCAGCCGTCGGAGTTGCCGCTTCAGCCGAAAAAAATTTCGGGCAGATGAAAACCCTCCTAACCCCTTCCGATGCGGCGGGACAATTCGGCGCAGGCTCCGAGCTCACCTTGCTAGCCGGGGCGGTGTTGGAAAACTCCCCCTGCGAGCTGCGGGCTGTGGGGGTAAACGAGGATACCCAGTATCCAGAGGCGCTGGCTTTACTGGCGGGATCAGACGCGGAATTCCTGCTCTGCGGTTCGACGGATCCGGAAATCCTGCAAGCCGCCGCCCAGGCCGCAGAACAGGCAGGGAAATTCCTGGTGGTCCCTTGCGGGCAGAATCCCGACGAATGGGCGGAGCAGTTTTCCAGCCGGCGGGTACTGGCGGTTTTCCCAGCTATCCCGGGGGGACATCCCGCGCTGGGTGCCGCCCTGCTGGCCGGAATCCTCTCCCGCTGCTCCGGATCGGACAGCGACTGCCGGGGGGAAGACATCCTGGGCGATTACCCGACCGTACCCTCCACCCAGCCGGATGAAATCGAACGGCTGCTTGCCCGGGGCATCACAGTCCTGGAACCGGCAGGCGTTGGATCGGCCTGTGTGCGGGCAGTCACGACTGCCGCTTCCCCGGAAACCGGAGAGCCGGACCCCGCCTTCCGAAATTACCGCGCCGTCCGACGGCTGGACCGGATCCTGAGCCATCTTCGCCAAAAGCTGGAGGAAAGCTTCCTCGCTTCCCCCTCTGGACGTCTTCCGCTGGAGGGTGTCCGAGCGGCGGCAGAAAGCAGCCTGCTCCAACTGGCACAGCAGGGATTACTGGAACATTATCATCATCTTACCGTAACCGTCCCGGAGCCCGGGCAGGACGGCATCCTTACCGTGGAACTGGCCCTGCCAAAAGACTGCGGCCAAGTCCGACTGGACTTGAATTTTGCTCTCTAAACACAACCCTTTGGAAAGGAGGATACTTATGCAGACACTGCCTCAGACCGGCTCCTGCGCTGTCCGAATTGAAATCAACGGGCGGCTGGCCGGAGCGGCCGAAAGCTTCCAGGCCAAAGCCATCCAATCCGTTTATCCGATCGAAGAGGTCGGTTCCGACCTGCCGGCAGCCGCTATCCCGGGGCAGACCCTTCACCGGGTCACTCTCAAGCGAATCCAGCTGCTGGAATCCGACCAGCGGATCGACTTCTACGGGCTGTCCGATTTCACCTTGACCATCCAGCGGGGAAAAGAACGGGTCATCTATTCGGGCTGCGAATGGGACGAGATCACCGAAACCATTGCGGCCGGCCATTCCTTCACAGACAGTATGACCTTTACCGCCCGTTCCCGGATCCGGGGAATGGCTGAAAGGAGGATTTAAACATGACGCAGTATTCAGAACCGGCACGCTTCCGCCCGGAACAAAGCGGGAAGGAGGATAGCCGCGGGATCTCTGCCCGGACGCTTTCCGAGCTGCTGGAGCGGGAAAGCCGCCGCTATCCCACCCTGCTGACCAGCAAAACAGAAAGGAGAAGCTGATGGCCGACAAATTCCGCTATAAAACATTGGAATTCCTCTACAACCCGAAATCGTTCCGCTGCCGAAGAGAACGCCGGCTGGTCCGCCTGTTCCAGCCCGGAAAAGGCAGCCGGATCCAGGATCTGGGCGGGCTTCCGGCCGTGATTTCAGGCGAAGGCGAGCTGTTCGGAAAAACTGCCCCGCAGGACTATCAAACGCTGCTGAAGGTTTTTCGCGAGGGCGGCTGCGGCGTTTTGAAGCTGCCGGGGCTTCCTGCCATGCAAGCCTATTTCGCCTCGCTGGGGCTGCTGCGGAAGGCGGGGCCGGATGTATTCCGGTATGATTTTGAATTTTGGGAGGAAACCGAGGAGGGCATGGAATGAAGCTGGAAATTCATGCCCGCAATACCGAGGGCGTACTCCGCCGGCTCCCCAGCCCGATCGAAATGATCTACGACGCCGGGCGGGAAACCCCCTGCGACGCGTTGGAACTCACCGTCCCGCTTTGCTTCGAGGGGGAGGATTTCTGTCAACTGACCCTGACCGCAGAGGGCTCCATCCAGTTCGACGGGATTGTCGACCGGCAGATCCGCGAAAAATCCGGCCGGGGGAACCGGCTCCGTTTGGAATGCCGGTCACGCACCGCCCTGCTGCTCGACAACGAGCTGAAGCCCTGCTTCTATTTTCAGCTGACCTCCGCCCAGCTTTTCGAGCAGTACCTCGCGCCCTACGGCGTCAAAAAAGCCCACTTCCCCTACCCCGCTAAACGCAATTTTATCCAGATCAAAAAGGGAACCTGCGTCTGGGTGCTGACCGAACAGTTCTGCGACTTGGTCTACGACGCCGCCCCCTTCCTGACGCCCGGCGGAGAGCTGACCCTCCAGCCCCTAGGGCAGAAAAGCTACACCCTCTCCAACCGGGCTGCCGGCGCTCTCCCCTACCTGTCGCTGAAATTCCACCAGCGGAACGACAAGCTGATCTCCCGCGTCCATATGAAAACAGCGACTGAAACCTATGGGAACTACTACGGGTTTACCTTTGACAATCCTGAGGCGGTGATGCGGCGTGTCCAGCGGGAACGGTACCATCATCCCGTCCACGTGGTCACCGAACACGCCAAGCTGGAAACCCGGCGCATCTTACAGCAGTCCAACCAGGACAGCTTCCTCTGTGAAGCCGAGCTCCCGGGGATCCATTTATTAGAGCTCGGCGGAAGGGTCCGGCTGCCGGATGAGGAGAAAGCCGAAGCGCTGATCATCCAGGAAATTCGGTGCGAGGTTTCGGAATCCGGGGCTGTTACCACCCTCCGGATGATCCGGGAAACCAGCCTGTCCCCTGTATAGTCCAACCAAGAAAGGAGAATGCCATCCATGTGGCTCCAACAGCAATTCCGCCTGTCCGAACCGGCGGAGCTCCCTTTTACTGCTACCGTTTCCGCCGTCGAGGGCGGCTTCGTCCAGGCGGAAGGCCCGGCAAGGCTAGCCCGCCTGCGCTGCCTGGGCAGCCTGCCCATCCCTGGGGATGAGGTGCTGATCCTCCCGATCCAGGGGGGATACCTCTGCGCCGGGACCATCGCCTCCCCTCCGGCGGGAATTCCGGAGGTGGAAAACGAATGAGCGCCATTTTGGAAAACGGCGACTATGTCCTTGGCGAACGCGGGCTCCTGCTGGAGGCCAAAGGAAGCCGGGAACTGGTTGAACAGGCGCTGATCCGCCTGAAATCGCGGAAAGGCGGCTTTGCCCTGGATCCTGAAATCGGAAGCACCCTGCACCAAATCCCGCTCGCAGAAGCGGATTCCTCCCTGATCGAAGCCGTATTCTGTGAGGCGCTGGCCCCTATCCCGGAAGTACAGGTTGCCTCTGTCACGAAAACAACCGAAACGGACGGAGTGCATATCCAAGCCAAGCTTCAGGTGCGGGAAACTGTTTCCCAGATCCAGATCCGGGAAGAAGAGTCCGGGTTTTTCAGTATTTCACAAAAGGAGGGTCAGACTTGAGCCAATATAACGCGATTTTAGCCAACACACTCGGCCTGTTTGAAAAGCAGGCCCACTGCCAGGTGGATGATGCTTCGGATACTGCCATCCAGTTCAAAATTATAGCCGCCGAGCTGGACCGGCTTTTTACACTGCTGGAAGAAGCACAAAAACAGATCTTCCCGACAACAGCCACCGGAAAATTCCTGGAGCAGCACGGCGCAGTGCGCGGGATTTATAAAAAATCCGCTGCCAAGGCCTCCGGGCAGATCACCTTCCAATGCCAAACCCCGCCCGCAGAGGACCTGCTGATTCCGGCAGGAACGCTCTGCGCTTCTTCCCGGGCGGAGGGTCTGCTCTACCAGACCACCCAGGACGGTATTATCAAAGCCGGGAAAACCCTGGTCACCGTCATTGGGGAAGCCCTGGAAACCGGTTCCCAGGCGAACCTGGCACCGGGGTACCTGGATCTGCTGGTAGCACCGATCCCAGGGATCACTTCCATCAACAACCCATCCAAAATGGCGGGCGGCTGCGAGGAAGAAGAAGATGAGCCTTTCCGCGTCCGAGTAATCGAAGCTTTCCGGAAAATTTCCAACGGAGCCAACCTGGCTTATTATGAACAGTTCGCCAAAAACCTCCCCGGGGTCTGGCTCGCCAAGGCGGTGTATACACCGGGGGTTTCCAACCAGATCGACCTTTATGTGCAAAACAATACCCGGACGATCAGCGACGCGACCATCGCCCTGGTACAGGAGGAAATCGAACCGGTCCGGGAGCTGAACATCCGCGTTGCCGCAAAACGTCCAACCGTAAAATCCGTACCCATCCAGGCAGTGGTCCGGGTCAATAACCTGGCAAACCAGAACTCCGTACTGCTGGCGGCGGAAAAAGCGCTGCTCAGCTATATCGACGGGCTGGGGATCGGGGAACGGTTTTCCCCTGCGCTGGCCGCCAAGGCTGTACTGGCTCTGGATGGTGTGACTGACATTTCCTTCCAGCAGCCCGTGTCAGCGGTTGCAATCGGTACGGGAGAAATTTGCAGCGCCGGGAAAATCACCTTGACAGCCGAATAATACAATTTCTTGATAAAAAGGAGTGTGAATATGGGAGCCTATGAACGAATGCGGCAGGCGCTGTCGCCATTGGGACTCTACCGCCTGGACGGAACCAGCATGGTCGAAACCAAGCTCCGGCTGATCGGATCCTATATGGACATATTGGAAACCCACATTGGAAAACTGCCCAATAACTATTTCGTGGAAAACATGGATACCACTGGGCTGAAAGCCTACCGGACCCTGTACTGCCTGCCCTCCGGCCTGTCCAAGGCCCGAGTGGCAGAGCTGGTAAAAAAGCGGATGGCTATTACCAACCGTGACTTTACCAAGGAGGGCGTTCTGCGCTGCATCGAGTCCGGCGGCCTTACCGTTGAACTGACGGAGCGTCCGGCCTCCGGCGAAGTCGAGATCAAAATCAAAACGGACCTGAAAACCTTCGGCACCCAAAAGGAAAAAGAAGATTTTATCCGAAGCTGCTTGCCCTGCCATGTCAAGCCGGTATTCATCTGGTAAAAGATCCTCCAAACATAAAAGGCAAAGCGAACCATTACGGTTCGCTTTGCCTTTTTGTCTGCCGGAACGCTTTTACCCTCTTTTCCAGCAATACCAATGAATACCGCTTCCATACCCGATCTTCTCATAAAACGGGTCGACGCCCCCTGTCATATGCGTCGCCCCGAGCGGTTTCAGGGTATGGCAGTGCTTCGACAATGCCGCCGCAGCAAGCCCCATCCTCCGATACTCCGGAACCGTACAAAGCGGCTCCATGTAGGCAAGCTTGTTTTCAGACACCCACCACATTCCGGAATAGCAAACGTATTCGCCTGTCTCATCCGCAATAATCACATCATACTGCCGGGTGGAATGGGGGGACGGCACCAAAAACACCCCTTCAACGCCTTTGTATCCTTTCGCAGGCGTCCAATCCGAAGAGCAGTCCTGGAGGTCCCAGTTTTCAAACGGCCCCTTGCCCCCATGGTTAAACCCATACCAGCAGCATCTTGCCAGCTTTACAGGATCCGCCTCCGCGGGATCCACAAAACAGAAGTCCTCCGGAAGCGCAAAATCCAAGCTCTTTTCAAAGTCAAAATTCCGGTCCTCGAAATCATAAAGCAGGCTGAAGCCTCTCTTCTTGACTTCCTCCATCAGGAATTCCTGCCCGTTGAAAAGCATAAACCACTGTTTGTTTTCAAAATTCGGCATCCGGTCTAGGGCGTAGTCCACCATTTCCTTCGCCAGGAATTCATATCCGGGACGCACCTTAAAATAAATATCCGTCACCGGGGCTTCATTAAATACAAGTCCCACGACCCTGCCGTCATCCAGCCAGAAACGGTCCAAATACTGACAGGTTGTATCCATCGGAGGATTGGAGGGCATATTCAAAAAACGGAGCCGCTACACCGCCGCCCTTCTCCCGGTCATAGATCTCCACAAAAAAATCCCATGCCAGCTGAATGTCGGTCAATATTTGGAACTGCTTGGTTGTATATTCATCTTGTCTTCTCTTTGCTTGGTCAGATGGCGTTTTCCGGTTGTACATACAGGTTCTTAATCCTCCAGCTCTTTCCCGAACAGGTCCCTCTGGATTTCCGGGCCGGCCGCTTTGATCGCGTCCATTACCCGAATTTCCTGCTGCGGGTCATAGATGGGAAGCACCTCTCCGGTCAGGGTATCGACATAGTGGATCAGGTAGCCATTCCGGTAAAAATTCCCGGAATTCCGCCCGCCGACCCCTTCATACAGCTCGAAGCAGTAATACTCCCGGCCCTGATACTCCGTCCGCCCATAGCAATAATAAAAGCTGGAGCTCTCCGGCGAGGCGTAGTAATACCCTCCCTCGGGATATTCCATCCGCTTCCAGGAAAGACGGTAGACCGACCCCAGCGCATAAGGAGCGGCAATCTCCAGCGCATCCATCGCGCTCAGCGCGCCCTCCTGCTCCGAATCAAAATCCCCAGGGAAGGAATGCTTCCAACGCCACTCCTCCTGGGAGGAAACCGGCAGGCTCTCCGTTTCCTCCGACGACGGGGAAGAAGATCCTCCCGGCGACTGCGACAGGCGGTCCATAGGAGCCATCCAGAAATACAGGACCACTGCCGCCAAAATAATGACCGCCCCGAATTTAAACAGGGTTTCTTTCATCCATATCCCTCCTACAGAACCTTGTTGATCGCGTTGAGATACGCCTTGACGCTGGCTTCAATAATATCGGTGGACAGCCCGCGGCCGGTAATCAGGTTCTGTCCCGATTTAATCTGCACGACAACCTCACCCAGCGCGTCCATCCCTTCTGTGACGGATTGGATGGTATAATTCTCCAGATGGACGTCCTTCTTGACAATTTTGTCAATCGCTTTGAAGCAGGCATCAACCGGGCCATCCCCCGTCGCAACCCGCTCCTTTTCCTCCTCCTCAACCCGAAGCCGCACCACCGCCGTAGAAGTGATCGTATTCCCCGAATTGATGACAAAGCTGACATAATGGAACGCCCGATGATGCTGCATTGCTCCGCTGTGGCTGACAATGGCCTCTAAATCCTTGTCCGTCACGGTTTTTTTCTTATCGGCCAGCTCCTTGAAGCTTTCGAAGGCCTTCGTCAGATCCTCCTCGCTGAGGAAATACCCCAGTGTATCCATGCGTTCCTTGAACGCATGGCGGCCGGAGTGCTTCCCCAATACCATCCGGCTTTGCGGCACCCCGATGGATTCCGGGGAAAGGATTTCATAGGTGCGGCGTTCCTGCATCACGCCATGCTGATGAATGCCGCTTTCGTGTGAAAAAGCGTTCGCCCCGACAATCGCTTTATTCGGCGGAACCGCAATACCGGTGATCGCGGAAAGCAGCTTGCTGGTGCGGTAAAGCTGGCGGGTATTCAGCCCGGTCGCCGCCTGGTAGAAGGCTTTCCGGGTATCCATCGCCATGACCACCTCTTCCAGCGCCGTATTCCCGGCACGCTCCCCGATCCCATTGACCGTGCATTCAATCTGTGAAGCGCCCGCACGCACAGCCGCCAGCGAACAGGCCGTCCCCATCCCCAAATCATCATGGCAATGAGCCGAAAAGGTCAGCTTGTCCGGATCAACCCCTTCCGGCAGCCGGCTGCGGACCGCAGTGAACAGGTCGAAAATCTCGCCCGGCGTAGCATAACCGACCGTATCCGGGAGATTGATAATCCCCGCCCCCGCCAGCACGGCGGCATTCACCACTTGGGAAAGAAAGTCCGGGTCGGAACGGGTGGCGTCCTCCGCGGAAAATTCCACCTCCGGACAAAGCGACCGGGCGTAAGCGACCTGCTCGGAAACAGCGGCCAGTACCTCTTCCCGGGTTTTATTCAGCTTATACTGCAAATGCAGGTCGCTGGTGGCGATAAACACATGAATCCGGGGATGGGCGGCTCCCTGAAGGGCCTCCCAAGCGGCATCGATGTCTTTTTTTACCATCCGGGCCAGTGAAGCGACCACCGGCTTTTCAACGGCTTCCGCCACCGCCCGGACTGCCTCAAAATCCTCCGGGGAGGATATGGCGAATCCAGCTTCGATGATATCCACGCCCAAACGTTCCAGCTGGAGGGCAAATTTCACTTTTTCCCGAACATTCATGCTGCATCCTGGGGATTGCTCGCCGTCCCGCAGGGTTGTATCAAAAATTTTTACTTGCTTCATCTTGAAATTCCGTCCTTTTTGAAATCACCCATTGGGGTGCGAGGATTTTGTTTTTGGGGGAGGTTTGCAGCGGGAGGGTTTTTGCGTAACGGTTTGATCTGAGGCAGCTCCGCGGCGGATAGCCTGAACGGGCTGTTTTCCCTGTTAATATGATAACATAAATCATTTTAGCCTGTAAAGCCTGGTCTTCGGAATAAAAGGGAGATATTTTTTCAATTTCTCCGGCCTGAAGGGTTTCCCATGTGCAGGATAAATCCATTCCGCATTTTCGCCGATCAATCTACTCCATGAATCCTGAAACGCCTTTTTGTTTTCTATCCATATAGTGATTTTTTTAAAGCTTGGGAAGCCATTCATTGCAGCATCACCGCAAAAAATTTTATGGCCTATTTTAAGAGAAACAGAGTCCGAAGTATGTCCCGGTGTAAACAAAATTTCCCCCTGCAATATATGTTCTATATCCCTCAGATTTTGGGAGGATATTTCCATCAATCTGCCAATATATTGCCTATCCAGCACAGGAAAAAGATGCTCCCCTTTCCCCATCAGCTCCATCAAACGGCAAAAGATAAATGCTGTCCGGCTGCTACAGCCGCCGGCAAAGGAGTTTTGCCCTCTTAAAAGCGTGGGTACCGCCCGTTTATGCAGGATCACTTTTATCTCAGGGTATTTCGACAGCAATTCATTCAGGAACCCTGCATGGTCATCATGTGCATGGGTCAGAAAAACATATTTAATTCTGGATAAGGCAATCCCCTGTTTACAGGCTCGTTTTTCCACTTTTTTCAGGCTATGTTCATATCCTGTATCAATCATAATCCAGCCTTCCAAAGCAGGATAAATATAAGTGTTCATTACCCTGCTTCCGGCATTATATAGCTCCATATCCAACTCCAATCTGCTTACGGAACCGCTCCTGATTGATTCATTTAGTTACGCTGCTTCAACAAAACGGCGTCCCGTCCTCCATCAGGATCGCCTGGCGAAGCACCTGTACGCAGGGCGATTCCAGCCCCTCCGCCTGGATAAACGCATCCGTCAGCAGGGTGGGGTTGATATTGCGGGAGGTTCCCGCCTCGGTTTGGATCCGCAGGCAAAGGCACCCGGATTCCGGCTCCAGGCCCAGCAGGCGGATCCCGGATTTCAAATCAATCCGGCGGCTCCCCTTCTTGGTTTTTTTCTCCACCTCCACCCGATCCTGACCCCAGAACCGTTCAAACTTCTCCCGGAGCGCTTCGCCGGTGCAGCTGTCGGCTTCCAGCCGCAGGCCATATTCCGCCCAGGCAATCGCTTCCGGCTTATGCACCGGGGCCGCAATCGCAAAGCCCTCGATCCCGGCGGGCAGCGCCTGATTGATCCGGCAGAGCACTTCTTCAAAGGGGATGTCTTCCATCAGGCAAAGATCCACCGTTTCAAAGACACTCTCCTGCCCCAGCGGGAGCGGCAGGGCAAAACCCAGATAAAGACGGGGGTTGAATCCCACCGTATACCAGACAGGAAGCCCTGTCCGCTTGACGGCCCGCTGCATACAGCGCGCCAGATCCAGGTGGGAAATGTATTTAGCACGGCCGGTTTTCCGGTAAAAAATCCGTGCGTCAATCCGGCCCAATGTATTATTTCCCAAAGCAGGCACCTCCCATCAGGGTTTGAATCCCGCAGCCCGCGCACTGCTGACGGCAGTTCGGCGTGGGAACCGCCTCGTGCGCCCTGCGGTTTTCCCGCTGCAAAAATTCCTCCGTGATGCCATAATCCAGATGGCTCCAGGGCAGAACCTCCTCAAAGGAGCGGGTACGGTTCGCATAAAAGGCCGGATCCAGCCCGCATTCGGCAAAGGCCTCCTCCCAAAGGGAGAACCGGAAGGTTTCATCCCAGCTGTCAAACCGGCAGCCCTTTTCAAACGCACGGAGCAGAACCTTCCCCAGACGGCGGTCCCCCCGAGCGAACACGCCCTCCAGCAAGGAGGTATCTGAATGATGGTAGTGTACCTCAACCCGGCGGTTAGTATTCGATTTCACCAGCACATCCTGTTTATGCGCGATCTCCTCCCCGGTGATCTGAGGCTCATACTGGAAAGGGGTGTGCGGCTTAGGGACAAAGGTGGCGCAGGACACGCTGACGCTGACCTTCCCCTTCGGCCGGGAAGGCATACTATAGAACAAATCCACTACTTTCCGGGCCAGTTCGGTGATCCCGCGGATATCCTCGTCCGTTTCAGTGGGCAGGCCCAGCATAAAATATAGCTTCACGGTGGTATAGCCCCCCGCAAATGCCAGCGCACTGGAGCGGAGCACATCCTTTTCCGTGATATTTTTGTTGATGACATCCCGCAGCCGCTGAGTACCCGCTTCGGGTGCAAAGGTCAGCCCGCTTTTCCGCACGCTTTTGATCCGGTTGAGCAGTTCCTCGGAAAAGTTGTCAATCCGGAGCGAGGGCAGGGACATACTGATTTTCTGGTCGTCGGTATATTCGATCAGCCGGTTCAGCAGCTCTTCCAGCTTGGAATAGTCGCTGGTGCTGAGGGAGGAAAGGGAGATGTCTTCATACCCGGTAGAACCGCAGAGGGATTTTCCCTCCTCGACCAGGGTGCCGGGGTTTTTCTCCCGCAGGGGACGATAGATAAACCCCGCCTGACAGAACCGGCAGCCCCGGATACAGCCCCGGAGCACCTCGAGGATCGCCCGGTCATGCACCGTTTCGATAAAAGGCACCACGAAATTCTCCGGATAAAAAACCTGGTCAAAATCCCGGATGATCCGTTTGGTCACCTTG
This sequence comes from uncultured Clostridia bacterium, assembly GCA_947649285.1. Lineage (GTDB taxonomy): Bacteria > Bacillota > Clostridia > Oscillospirales > Ruminococcaceae > Paludihabitans. The sequence continues at coordinate 890 of CANSRB010000021.1, read as the reverse complement.
GCGGGAGCCCCCTCCTTCGGGGTGATGGACTTCACCCGGCCGTCCTCCTCATAGGCAACGTCGTACAGGCTGGGAATATAGCAGCCTTCGATCCGGGCCGCCTTGCGGAGGAACTCCTCCTTGGTATCCCCGGCATCCTGGCTGGCACGGTAGCAGTCGATCAGCTCGTGCATGACCTCCTCGCCCTCTCCCAGCATGAAAAGGTCGATAAAATCGGCCAGCGGCTCGGCATTGCAGGCACAGGGCCCGCCCGCTACCACCAGGTTTTTCAGCCCCCGCCGCTCAGAAGCCAGCAGCGGTACGCCCCCCAGCCGGAGCATATTCAGCAGGTTGGTATAGGAAAGCTCATATTGCAGGGTAAAACCGACGATGTCAAATTCCGAGAGCGGATCCAGGCTTTCATGGGCATAAAGCGGGATCCTCGCCTGTACCAGCTCCGCTTCAAAGTCGATCCAGGGGGCGAAAACCCGCTCGCACCAGGTATCCTCCCGGCTGTTTAAAAGGGAATAGAGGATCTTCATCCCAAGATGGGACATCCCGATTTCATAGGTATCCGGGAAGCAGAACGCAAAGCGGACAGCGACCTGGCCTTTCTCTTTGATTACACTGTTCAGCTCCCCGCCTGTATAACGGGCCGGCTTCTGTACCCGGAGCAGGATTTTTTCCAGTTTTTCTTGCTGTGTCATCCCATTGAGGTTCCTTTCAAAAAGTAGAATTTTCTCTGATTATATCACAACTTTGTAAAAAGCACAAACAGAGATCATCCGTTCAATATGAAAAGGTTCCCGTGCCCCTGCTGCGGCGAAGTTTCGATCTAAATGCGAGGCTCATGCTGCCCGCGCCGGGCACCTCCTTTTCTTTGATCGCTCAAAGAAAAGGAGGGAAAAGAA
>CANSRB010000020.1 GCA_947649285.1 uncultured Clostridia bacterium | reverse complement strand
ACCGCGAGCGCATTGATAACTTCTTCGCGTTCAATGATCAGGACAACTGCAAGAGAGTCTATGAGGCAATACGGAAAATAACGTGCTGAAAGAGGATGATGGCCACTTATGATTAAAGCTACTATTTTAATTTGTGAGGTTCTATGTTTTGTTCTTGCCTTAATGATCGCCATACGCCTGCTAAAGCCTCAAAGGAAGTCGGTTTCCTGCTTGGTTCTGTGTATTTCTGCATTTGCCCTTCTTTCCCATCAAACGATGCAGGTGGTTCCACTTCTTCATGATGAGATTTCCCTCACAGCGCTGGATCAGAAAAACGAAGAAAGCAAAGGAGCAGAGGTTGATCTGAACCATATTCGGGTAGACAACCGTTTGATAACAGCTTTTAATATCAAAGAAGGTTCTTGGTATTCTGTTTCCGGCCGCTATTCCTGGAGACCCGCCGAGGATACGCGCTGGGATGGTTCAGCTTCTGACAGTATTACGTTGCGGGTGCCTGTAGGATGGGAGCGCACGATCCATTTTCATAGTAATCCTTGGAGAGGATATGTTCAAATTTCGGATCCTAATCATCACAAAGAAATTCTGGATACTTATTCGGAGGAAGCAGGTATTGTAACTTATGCCATTGGAAAGAGCGATCAGTGGAAGCTGCTCCTGAACGGGGCTCTTCAGATTTTGATTTATACCCTTTCTCTTTCGCTGCTGACCTTTATGTTTATTTTTGTTACACATCATTCAAAGGAAGGCGGGGAGTAAGAAATGTTGGCTGAAAAAATAAAATCTAAATGTTCAAAGGCGTTTCAGAATAAATGGCTGGTGTCATTTATCGTCTTAGCTGTGATTTCTGCGGTAGTGCTGCTGTTTGCGATCTCTAATTTACATGGAAGGATCAAAACAGAAGCGCAAATTTTAGCTCCGAAAGCGGAAACTGCATCTGCTCCCATTTCGTCTGGAGTTACTTATGAGCAATCTTTTGCTTCCCGTGGTACTTTTAACCGCATCCAGCTCTTTTTTGCTCCGTCTGGCTCGCCGAATACAGGAGCAACAACCGTAGAGCTTTACACTGCTTCTGGAAATTCTATTACCCGGTGGGAAATTGAAAATTCAACTATTACCGAGGACCCGGTTTTACTGGAATTGGATGGTGGGGCACAGGAAAAAGGGGACTATCGTCTGACTGTCAGCAGTGATAGCCCGGACCCTGGCACAAGTGCAGGGATATTCTTACAGCAGGGCTCGATTTATGAAGGAGAGCTTCGGATTGACGGAGAGGTCCAGGAATCGGATATCAGTATCGGCTTATACCAGCAGACCAATCTCGGTTATTTTTTGCTGACTGGTATCCTGTTGCTTTCGCTGATTTGCCTGTGGGTTAGCTTCATTCTGCTCTTTATTTATAAGACAGCCCTATGGAAGACGGCAATTGTCCTGCTGATGGGATTTGGCATGGCTTATCTTTTTATTTTCCCTTCCGGGACGGTCAATGATACCTGGCGGCATTATATTACAGTCTATGATTATAGTAATGATCTTCTGGGAATTCCGAAGGACGATTCCGGGACGGTAATGATGCGGAAAAGCGATCTGGATACATATGTACGATATCGGGCGTTGCCCAATCGGAACCCTTGTATAGATCAGTATTTTGAAGAATTCGATGAATTTTCTTGGCAGTGTGCGGATAAAACCCTGGTGGCAAGCGGTGAAACAAGCTTAGTCACGAGAGGCAATAATGCCAGCAGTATGGTGGCGTATTTTCCTCAGATCGTGGGGCTGACAGTTGGGCGCCTGTTATCGCTGGGAGCGATTCCTTGTATCTTTTTGGCTCGATTTATCCAATTGGTTTGCGTAGCGCTGATGATTGGGTTTGCGGTGAAGCTGACTCCGGTGGGAAAAGAAGTGCTGCTGCTTCTTTCATTAACTCCAATTTTCATGCAGCAGATTACGGCCCTTTCCTATGATGGGGTGGCGTTCGGTTTTGCCTTTTTGCTGATCGCTCTTTGTGTGAAGTTTAGGTTTGAAAAAACCGCGGTCAGCACAGAATCCTATATTGCGTTTCTATTTTCTACGATGGGGCTGGCGGCCTGCCGCGGGGGAATGTATATTGTACTGCTTGCATTGCTGTTTATCATCCCGAATGCTGTTTTAAGCTTATGGAAAAAACTATTTGCCGGATTGATCGGGATTTTCACCACGCTCGCTTTTTATGGAAATGTCTATTTCAATGTTTCTTCCTCAGCGGGGAACGAAACTGCGCTGAATCTAGGCTCTCCCTTTGAACATCCTGTGCAGGTTGGAATGGCAGTTGTGAGTTCACTAATTGAGAATGTGGATACCTACGTTGGCGGGATGTTTGGGCAGCAGATGGGCTGGAGCAGTTCCACGATACCTTTTACCCTTACGTTTGCATTCTTATTGTTGATTATGATTGTCAGTCTTTCCGTTGACGGTACGCCACCGACCTTTTCGGCAAAGGATAAAGCGGTTTTGTTTCTGCCTATTTTATTTACAGTGGGGATCTGTTTTTTCATGATGTATGTGGGCGAGAATTGGAAGGCTACAGTCTGGAATATCTGGGGGGTCCAGGGAAGATATTTTATCCCGGTTTTGCCGTTGGCGTTTTTGATGCTTCGAAACCGCTTTATCGTCCTCAAAAAGGATATTCGGAAAATTGTAATCTATCTTTTCTGCAATTTGGAAGTGTTGGCTTTCTTCTCCTTGCTAAGGGTTTATCTGATCCGGTAATTCCGAAGCAAAATCAAATAGAATCAAAATTCAAGAGGGGTACCCCTCTTGTTATAGGGCCTTTGGCCCTATAACAAGGTTAACATAGTATCTCGATATATTGTGGGGGAATGTGAAAAAATGTTTTTATTTTTACAATGGGCAGTGGCGGTATTTTTATTGATTTTTTTAGGGATTACCTTGAAAAAGCTGCGGAAGCCGAGGGCGATGGTCACGGTGCTAGGCTTGATTCTTTTGTATAGCTTCCGTACTGTCCGGTATTGTTTTGGTAGCTGTTCCTATGCCGGCCGAAGAGGTATCTATTGAAGCGTTGGGAGAGAAAAACCCTGCGTCTTCAGGAAATGAGGTGGCCCTTCGGACGGTCGTGGTCGACGGCCGTGAAACCCCAGTCGAGGCTTCTGAGGAGGGCAGCTGGTTTTATTCAAAAGACAGCAAGGCGTATATGTGGCTGGATGAAACGGATGAGCGGCTGACTTCTCCTCTGACGAAAGAAATCGTGTTGGAAATTTCAGTCGGGGGGGAGAAACTTCCAATTTGTCAGCAATGAGCGTTCCGGAAAGGTGGCGGTTTCCTATCAGGGGGAAACCAGAACCTACGATTTATACGGGAAGGAAGAAGGGATCAAATCGGTTTTTATCCCGGACTCCAACGCGTTTTATGACAACACTGTCAAGCTGCTTCGGCTGGCAGGCTATGCGCTGATGATCCTTTGCATGGTTGGCTTGACATTTGTTTTAGCAGAGAAGTTGGAACGGGAAACCCTGATCAAGCTGCTGTGCCTTGGATTGAGCGGATTGACAGCGCTTACCTTTTTCCTGAATTTCGGGATCACTGCCCGCAGCGGGAAAGGCGTTTTTGCGTTGATTACCGACTTCAACCGATCCATAAATGCTGGGAATTTCCTGCTTTCGGTATTGATTATTCCGATGCTGTATGCCTTCTACCGGCATTGTGCAAAAATGTATCGGGAAGAATTTAGTTCTGTGCGCGGGACGCTTTGCATCGCAATTCCTTCCGTAATATTTGCTTTATTTATGGTGATGGGGAGTGCTTTTGCAAAAGAAAACACCCTGCGCCCCCTGTTTGCGAATGAGCTTCAGTTTTTAAAAGCGTTGGCAGGGCTGATCGGATATTCGGCGGTTTTCTTTTTTGGCATTACGTGGTTATATCATTGGCTGGATCGGGTGGAGTTCCAAAAGAATCTGTCAAAAATCCGGATTAAGCCGGTCCGGTTATATCTGAATTCGCTGGGGAAACAGCCTTTTGCCACTTCATTTATTACCCTTCTGGTCGCTTATATTCCCTATGTGCTTGCATCTTATCCAGCGATCCTGATGTGGGATTCATACTTTCAGCTTAGTATGGCATATGGGTATTTTGATTTGACGAATGCTCATCCTGTTACCCATACTCTTCTTTTGAAGCTTTGCATGACAGTGGGGGATACGCTGTTTCGCTCCTCCAATGCCGGAATTTTTATCTATGCAATGATACAATTTCTGCTTTTGATTATTGCCGTTTCCCTGTTGGTTCAGACCTTGTCTGAAGTGAATGTGAGGCCGGGCGTATCGGCAATTCTTTTGTTCTATTTCATTGCCCATCCCAGAGTTCAGAGCTATATGTTTTTGGTGACCAAAGATCCTGTTAATACCGCCTTTATGATGCTGTTTTTGATTTCGCTTTACAGGCTCTTTAGTGGAAAAAAGGAAATAAAAACGTATTTGCTGATCGGAATTTCTGTCCTGGGAATGCTTCTTTTCCGGCATGACAGTGTGTATGTCCTTGTTATTTCGCTGCTGTTAATGCTGTTTATGATGAAGGGTTTCCGCAAGCAGATTATAGCCATTCTATCCGGTACGGTCTGCCTTGCCCTATGCTGGAATTTCCTTTTGATCACTTTTGACATTCCATCTTACCATGAGGGTTCAAATCCTAAAACAACAGGAGTGTTGATCTCCATTATGACGCAGCAGACGGCGCGGTATCTCCGTGATGCCGGGGACGAGCTTACCGAGGAGGAACGGGAGGCGATTTCTGCCTGCTTTGACATGGAAGCCATGGTGAAAAAATATACCCCGGACAATAAGGCGGACGGTGCTGTTAGCTCTATGAAAGCAGGCTGTACCGACGAGGAATGGAAACAATATCAGGCAACCTGGCTTAAAATGTTTTTCAAACATCCTGAAATTTATTTGGAAGCGACTTTAAACCTCAAATATGACCACTTGTACCCATACACAGTCGGATTATACGGTTATGGTTACAGCAATACAAATATACAAAAACTCAATAACCGGCTGGAGTATGTTCCTGTTGAGATCTCTCATCCCGAACAGCTCAGCGGCTGGCGGCAGGGCTATGAAGCTTTAAGGGAATCTTTTGCGGGAATACCATTTCTGAATATCCCGTTTATGACCTCTTCCTATTTATGGGTTTTGTTGATTTGGTTTTCTTATTGCATTTACAGGAAAAGAAAAATTTCCATCGCGATCATGCTTCCGATGTTGGTTTTAATTTTGGTATTGATCGCAGGCCCGACGAACGCCCGCTATTTCCGGTATCTGTATCCTTATGCGTTATGCCTTCCGGCTCTTATTGCGCTAGGGCTGACGATAGAGAAGCGGCTGTCGGATCAGGATGGTTGTGTACAGCAGGAAATGAGCGGTCAATAAAAACTTTTATCCCAGCTGAAATGCTGGAATCTTGCGTAGAAAGGTGCAAATGTATTTTATGAAAACTTTTCTTTCAGTCGGGAGCGCCCCAACCCTACAGGAACCTGTAGGGTCTATGGTGAACATCACCATAGACAAAGACATGATAACCAAAAGAAACTGCAAGTTCAGGAGCATTGCCGGAGTGTCAGGGCTGATGTCGATTTAAAGCCTTATTTGGATTCATCTGCTCACCGCAAAGAGCTTTATGTGTTTTTTTGCCCCAATTATTTTCCCCACGTAGGAGGCGTTGAGCGTTACACTTATGGATTGACTCGGGAACTGTTAAAAAAGGGAAAGAATGTACTTATTATAACGAGCAGTATGAAGGGGACATCCCGTTATTCCAGGGATAAAGATGGAGCTGAAATTTATCGTATACCGTCTGTATATGTTCTAAGCGATAGAATGCCTTTAATGCTTCCCGGAAATCACTGGAATAAATTGGATCGTATCCTTGCCTGTTATGATTCAGTGCGAATTGTCATTCAGACGATGCTGTACCCTATGTCTTTGTTTGCCCTGCGTTATGCGAAAAAACGTGGGTATCCTTATACGATAATCTGCCACGGTTCGAACTATGTGTGTTTGAGGGATTCCGTAGTGGACAAGATGGAGCATTGTTATGAAAAATGGATGCTCCGTCAGGCCCAAAAAGCAGAAGCGGTATTTTTTGCCGTTTCAAAATCCGGGCAGCAATGGCTGGCGGAAAATTTCGGAATTAGGGCAAAAGGAGTTTTATATAATTCGCTGGACAGTCAAGTTGTGGAGTCTGTTTGCAGCAGCGATACAACTCCTCTTTTTCGCGGAAATGAAACGGCTTCGGATACGCACATTTTTGCTTTTGTAGGCAGGCTGATTCCGGAAAAGGGCATTTATCAATTGCTGAATGCTTTTAACCGGCTAAGGGCTGAAGGACGGAACATTGCTTTGCTGGTTATCGGGGATGGTCCTGAGATGGAGCATATGAAAAAAATATCGGGCGACCAGGTATTCTTTTTAGGATATCGTTCCAACTCGGATACCCTGTCTTTCTTAAGAGAAAGCGACTGTCTTTGTTTGCCGTCTGATTCGGAGGGCGGTATGCCGACTGTCGTGCTGGAAGCCGCACTATGTGGCTGCTATATCATTGTGTCTCCTTATGGAGGAAGCAGAGAATTCATCAGTTCAGATCGGTATGGGTATCTTATGGAGGGGAACGGCGAAGAAGATGTTTATACGGCAATGAAATTTTTCTTGGAAAACCAGGAACGGTGCGGGGAGGTGGTAAAGGCTTGCCGTCAGCATTTCTTAACAGACGGATTTACTTGGGAAAATACCTGCAAAAGTTTGATGGGCTTTTTTGGTGATGTCTGAAGCAGGTTCTTATACATTCAGCGCAGAAAGGATGAAGATCACGCAATGCAATGGCTTATAATCATAATTTACGCTGCTTTTTCGGTGTCGGGTTTGGTATTTATCAAATTAGGTTCCCAGACCCCGGTCCAGTTCCAGTTTGCCAGCAGTGAATTTTCCCTCCGGATTGGATGGCTGACGCTTACCGGGATGCTCTTTTATATTGTCAGTTACTTTATTTATCTTTATCTTGTTTCTAAAAATCATTTAAGCTATATTGTCCCGCTGCTGACAGGGATTGTGTATTTGCTGGTCATGCTGTCTTCGGTTTTTATTTTCAAGGAAAAGGTGACAGCTTCTCAAATTGCTGGCGGGGTGATGATTTTAGCAGGGGTATTGCTGATCAATTTAAAGAAATAAAAGAAAAGGGACATTGAAATGAAAATACTGATTGTCATTCCCGCTTATAACGAGGCGGAGAATATCGCAGCCACTGTTTCCGTGCTTCAAAAGGAGTGTCCGGAATACAGTTATGTGGTTATCAATGACGGCTCCCGGGATCATACGGCCCAGGTCTGCCGGGAGAGGGGCTACAGCTTGATTGATCTTCCGGTAAATCTGGGTTTAGCAGGCGCTTTCCAAACGGGGCTTCGCTACGCTTATGAACAGGGTTTTGACGGGGCCATTCAAATTGATGGGGACGGCCAGCATGACCCGTCCTACATAAGCCGCCTTTTGGAAGAAATGCGTTTCAGCGGAAGTGATATTGTCATTGGCTCCCGTTTTAAGGAGCGGAAAAAACCGCACAGCCTCCGGATGCTGGGGAACCGGCTGCTTGAGCTGATGGTCCGCCTGACGACCCGTCAAAGGCTGACGGATCCCACCTCTGGGATGCGGCTGTTTAACCGCCGGATGATTGAACGGTTTGCTAAAAACATGAACTATGGCCCGGAGCCGGATACCGTAGCTTATCTGCTCCGGTGCGGGGCGAAGGTCACCGAGGTACAGGTGGAGATGCGGGAGAGAACAGCGGGGGTCAGCTATCTGAACTTTGGCAGGTCAATCCTCTATATGCTTCATATGTGCTTTTCGATTGCGTTCATTCAATTTTTCAGAAAAAGGGAGGTGTAGTCATGTCCTGGATGCTTCGGGCAATCCTGATTTTGACGTCTGTCCTGACCTGTTTTTGGATTCTGCGGAAGATCCGCAAATCCCAGGTTCGGATCGAAGATTCCGTATTTTGGCTGATGTTTTCCCTGGGGCTCATTCTCCTGAGCCTTTTCCCTCAGCTGGCCTCCTGGGCGGCAAACCTGATTGGGGTAGTTTCCCCGGTGAACTTTGTTTTTCTTTCGATTATTTTTGTGTTGATGCTGAAACTGTTTTTACTGTCTATCAAGATCTCTCAGCAGGAACATAAGCTCCAAAGCTTTGTGCAGAATTACGCGATCCGGGAGAAAGAAAAAGAGGACTTCCATAAAATGGAAACGGGGGGGGGGGCAGGCAAACCCTATTAACAATAGTCCCTTTCTTTGGTGGAAAACCTGCTTCTGTTTTGGAGGGGGTGGGATAGGATGAAGGTGCTGATGATCATTCCCGCCTATAACGAGGCGGAGAATATTGCAGCCGTGATCCGCCATCTGGCTGCCGAGGCTCCGGAAGTGGATTATGTGGTGGTCAACGACTGCTCTAAGGATTCGACGGCGTCGGTCTGTAGGGAAAACGGGTTTCATCTGATTTCCCTTCCGATCAATCTGGGAATTGGCGGCGGGGTCCAGACCGGCTACCTTTATGCGCTGGAGAAAGGGTATGATATTGCTGTTCAGTTTGATGGGGATGGACAACATGACGCGGCGTATATCAAAGACCTGATCGCCCCCATTGAAAGCGGACAGGCAGACGTTGTGATCGGTTCCCGCTTTGTGGAAAATCAGGGGTTCCAGTCATCGGCAGCACGCCGGTTCGGCATCCGGTTTCTCAGCGGCCTGATCAAGCTGCTTTGCGGCGTAAGGGTGAGAGATGTCACCAGCGGGATGCGGGCGGTAAACCGGGGGATGATCGAGAAGTTTGCCCAGAATTATGCACAGGATTACCCGGAGCCGGAAGCGATCCTGTTTTCGGCGCTGGCTCACGCCCGGATTATGGAAGTCCCGGTTCAGATGCGGGAGCGTCAGGCTGGAACCAGTTCGATCAATCTGGTGCGGTCGATGTACTATATGGTGAAGGTGTCGATTGCGTTGATGATTGCCCGGGTATCTATGCGGGGGGAGTGTGACTGAGATGACGGCGAGGCTTCAATTTTTCCTGTTGGCGGCGCTGGGCATCTATTTTATTTTGATTGTTTACCTGCTGACAAAAAAGCGGATCAATTTAAAATATACGCTGCTTTGGCTGGCGTTTGGAGTGGTTATGCTGGTTTTTGCGGCATTTCCCCAGCTGCTGAGGATTTGTACGGAGTTCGTTGGAGTCGAGGCCCCGACGAACGGGCTGTTTGCCATGTTGATATTTGCGGTTCTGGTCATTCTGATGTCCTTGACGGCGATTGTCTCCAAGCTGAATGAAAAAAGTAAACGGATAATCCAGGCGCTGGCCCTCTTGGAAAAGCGGGTTCGGGAACTGGAAGGAAAGGATGGAAAAGGAACTTAGAATAGGCAAATAAAATTGAAATAAAATAAATTTTCAAGAGGGGTACCCCTCTTGTTTATAGGGACAATGTCCCTATAAACAAGACTGCTCTGTCTGGCTGGATACTGGAATCAGAGCAAAAAGAATCGTTAATTTTGGAGGACTGAGATGTTAAAAATAAGTATTGCTTCAACCTTTTATAACGATAAGAAAATGTTGAAGATTGTCATGGACAGCGTGTTGAGCCAAACCTATCAGAATATTGAACATTGTATTGCGGATGCCGGCTCTATGGACGGAAGCGTGGAGCTGCTGCAGGAGTATGAGGAAAAATACAGGCAGGCCGGGAAAACCTTGAAGTGGACCTCCGGGAAAGACACCGGACGTTCAGACGGCATCAATAAAAGCGTCAATATGACAACAGGGGATTACATATTTGTGGCTTTTTTTGATCCTTTTATCAATGACCATATTGTTGACGAGGTTGTTTCAACATTAGACCGGGAAACTCCGGCTTACATTTACGGCGGAATCTATTACCATCGGGATGGCACGATTGTGCGGAAGTGGGACGGGAAAAAGGGGAATTGGAAGCTTGGATGGATGGCGGCAACCCCGACGTTATGCGTTAAAAGATCCGTATGGGAACTCAAAAAGCCCTATAACCCCGCGTTTGTGCTTGCTTCGGATTATGACTTTCAATTAGCCCTGTTTGAAGACGAGCGGCTGAAGGGGTTGTCCCTGAACAAAAAAATTGTTTTATATTATGCGGGCGGAGGAAGCAATGATAAGTTGGAGGATAAGGTTGCTTCTATCAAAGAAGCGTATAAAGTCCTCAAGCACCGTCAGATTAAGCACGCATGGTTTATCAATCTATGTAAAACAATTCGAGGCGTTTGTTCGTATATTTTTGTGATACGTAAAAAAATCGATCAGGAGGTTTAAATATGAAAACAGCACTCATCACCGGCATAACGGGCCAGGACGGCTCCTATCTCTCCGAATTCCTGCTGGAAAAGGGGTACGAGGTCCATGGCATTGTGCGCCGCTCTTCGGTAGACCGGAAGGAGCGGATTGAACATTTGGAAGGGAATCCCCGCTTTCACATTCACTATGGCGATATGACGGACTCAATCAGCCTGATCAAAATCGTTTCCCAGGTACGGCCGGATGAGATTTACAACCTGGCCGCGCAAAGCCATGTAAAAGTATCCTTCGATGTACCGGAATACACGGCCGACGCGGACGCAGTGGGCACCCTCCGGCTGCTGGAAGCGGTCCGGACAGCAGGGATTGAGAAAACCTGCAGGTTCTATCAGGCGTCCACCTCGGAGCTCTTTGGGAAAGTGCAGGAAATCCCACAGAGCGAAACGACGCCCTTTTACCCTTATTCCCCCTATGCCGCCGCAAAACAGTATGCTTATTGGATCGTCCGGAATTACCGGGAAGCCTATGGGATTTTCGCATCCAATGGAATTCTGTTCAACCATGAATCGGAACGCCGGGGCGAAACCTTTGTCACCCGTAAGATCACCCTTGCGGCCGCCAACATCGCCGCGGGGAAGCAGGAAAAGCTGTACCTGGGCAATCTGGACGCGCTCCGGGACTGGGGTTACGCAAGGGATTATGTAGAGTGTATGTGGCTGATTTTGCAGTATGAGAAGCCGGAGGATTTCGTAATCGCGACGGGCGGGCAGCATTCTGTGCGGGAATTCTGTACGCTTGCCTTCCGCTATGCCGGGATCGAGCTGGAGTGGAGCGGGAGCGGCTTGGAGGAAAAGGGGATCGACAGGAAATCCGGGAGGGTGCTGGTCGAGGTCTCGCCGGAATATTTCCGTCCGACCGATGTCGTGACGCTGCTGGGGGATCCATCCAAAGCGAAAAGCATCCTGGGCTGGAATCCGACGAAAACCTCCTTTGAAGAACTGGTCCGGCTGATGACCGAACATGATATGAAGGCGGTTTAATTAAGATGATACATAAGTTGAAAACGGATTTTCATCATGCAGATGAGCGCGGACAAATTTGTCAAATCCTCAGCATTCCAAATTCTCAAGTGAACTATCTCTTTACCCAAAAGGGTGCGCATCGAGGATGCCACTATCACAAGAAAAACAGGGAATACTTCTACATTATCTGCGGGGAAATTGAAGTTTCCGCGTTCTTGGTGGGCGATCCGGCTTCCAAACAGAAGCTTGTCTTTACTGCGGGGGAACTGTTTGTGATCGATCCTGATGTGATGCACAGCTTCACTTTTTTAGAAGACACCCAGATGATTGTGATTTATGACCTTGGCGTAGAGAGTGAAAACGGAAAAGATATTTATACGGAGTAAATCTATGGAAAAGAATGCGAAAATTTATGTCAGCGGACATCGCGGAATGCTGGGTTCCGCGATGATGCGCCGCCTGGAAGCGGACGGCTATACCAATATCGTCACCCGCACGCACAAGGAACTGGATCTTACCCGGCAGGCGGACGTAGAGGAATTCTTTGCAAAAGAAAAACCGGAATATGTTTTCCATATCGCGGCGAAAACCGGGGGCGTCATGCCAAACAAGCAATACCCGCTGGACTTCCTGAGTCAGGGAACGCTGATTGCGCTGAACGTGTTGAACGCCGCCTATACATATGGCGCGAAGGGAGTTGTCTATGTTTCCAGCGCCAATATCTACCCCGAGGACGCCCCCCAGCCCATGAGCGAAGAGCTGTTCATGAATGGACGGATGCCGTTTTTTTGGGGGGGATATGCCCTCGCAAAAACGGTGGGTGTAAAGTTTTGCGAGTGCGCCAACAGGCAGTCGGGCAGGCATTTTGTTTCGGCAGTGCTGCCGGCGGTATACGGGCTGAACGACCATGGGACAACGGTTATGCCCATGCTGCTGGACAAGTTCGCGGACGCGGTGGTTCACGGAAAACCGGAGGTTACCATCTGGGGAACCGGGAATGCCCGCCGGGAGTTTATTTATTCCGGGGATGTGGCGGACGCCCTGCTTTTCCTGATGGAGCATGGGGAAAGCGGACAGCATTACAACGTAGGGGCCGGAGGGGAACGAAGCATCCGAGAACTGGTGGAAGCCTTAAAAGAGATCAGCGGGTTTGAGGGCGAATTGGTCTTTGATACCTCCAAGCCGGAAAGCGCGGGGCGGCAGTTTCTGAACTGTGAAAAGCTTTATAGTCTGGGCTGGAGGCCGGCAACCTCCTTCGCCGATGGGGTGAAAGCGGCCTATCAAGAGCATTTGAACTGGATAAAGGAGGCGGAGAGATGAATCTGCTTGTAAACGATACCTCGCTTTCGGGGGTAAAGCTTCTGACAACAGATCGCTTTGAGGATCTGCGTGGAGAATATGGCGGTGTTTATGACGAAGAGCTGTATTTTAAAAACGGCTTAACGACCAGGCTTGTAGCAGATCAGGTGTCGTTCAGCTATCGTGGTGTCCTGCGGGGCCTGCACTGCGATACCAAGACGACCAAATTGGTACAGTGTCTTCATGGCACGGTTTATTCCGTCGTAGCGGACTGCAATCCGGAATCGCCGGAGTTTGGAAAATGGCAGGCATTTATTTTGTCTGACAAAAATCACAAGCAGCTTTGGATCCCTCCGATGTATGGGCTCAGCTATTTTGCCCAGACCGAGACGGTGGTATTTACATATAAGCTGTCCCATTCGCTTGTCCCTCCGGAGGAACAGTTTACGTATCGCTGGGATGACCCGCTGTTTGGGATTCACTGGCCAAGCAAGACGCCGATCCTGTCCTTGCGGGATCAAAACGCTTCTTTTTATCGAGATCGTATGGACTAGGAAGGGGGACGCAGGATGCAGATTATTTTACTCTCCGGCGGGTCGGGGAAACGCCTCTGGCCGTTATCGAATGAGATCCGCTCCAAGCAGTTTTTGAAGGTTGTCCGCAACGAAAGCGGAGAAGTGGAGTCCATGCTCCAGCGGGTGTACCGGCAGCTTTCGGACGCGGGGCTGGGGAAGGATGTCACGATCGCGACCGGTGAAACGCAGGTGGAATCCATCCAAAACCAGCTGAACGGCCAGGTGTCTATCGTAGTAGAGCCGGAACGCCGGAATACCTTCCCGGCGATCCTGCTTGCCGCAGCCTATCTTTATTTCGAGAAAAAATGCGATCCGTCCGAAACGGTGGTGATCCTCCCTGTAGATCCGTATGTGGATCAAGCCTACTTCCGGCTTCTGAAGGAGCTGGACAAGGCCGCGCAGGCGAACCTGTCGGATATCGTGCTGATGGGGGTCAAGCCGACCTATCCTTCTGAAAAATATGGGTATATCATTCCGGAGGATCGGGAAACACCCGTTAGCCGTGTATTGGAATTCCGCGAGAAGCCGGATGCGCAAACCGCACAGGGATTTATCGATAAAGGCGGGCTGTGGAACTGCGGTGTTTTTGCGCTGAAGCTTTCCTATTTGATGGAGTTTGTGAAGAGGGCTGGCAGCTCTTATGAGGAGGTAGCTGACGGATACTCCGGCTTTGAGCGGACAAGCTTTGATTACGCGGTGGTGGAGAAGGCCGATTCGGTATCGGTCATCCGGTACGAAGGGGAATGGAAGGATCTTGGGACCTGGAACACGCTGACAGAGGTGATGGATGAAACCCCGATTGGGGACGTCCAGATCGCGGATAGCTGCATCAATACCCATGTAATCAACGAGCTGGAGCTGCCGATGGTGGTCATGGGGGTGAAGGATATGGTCGTTGCGGCCAGCCCGGATGGGATTCTGGTGGCGGATAAGGAACAGAGCTCCTATATCAAGAAATATGTGGAAGATCGGGATATGCGTCCTATGTTCGAGGAGCGCTCCTGGGGCGAGTACAAAGTCTTGGACTATTCGGTGGGCGAAGACGGTACGAAAGTGCTGACCAAGCGGAAAAAGATCCAAAAAGGGAGGAGTATTGCCTATCAGTCCCACCAAAGCCGGATGGAGGTTTTGGCCGTCATCAGCGGCAAGTGTGCGATCACGATCGACGGATGTACATATGAGGCCGGCGCGGGGGATGCCTATACGGTTTCTGTGGGTGCGAAGCATGGGCTGGACGCTGTTACGGATGTGGAGCTTATAGAGATCCAGGTCGGTGAAGAGCTCATCAAAGACGGAACAGAATTGGATGAAAAATAAGCTTCCTGGATAGGATGGACGGATGAAAGAAGAGAGCCAGGATGCTTCCCAGCTGTCGAGCCGCCCTGGTCTAACGCTGGAGGAACGTCTCGGCAGCCCGGGGACTGCTCCTCTTTTAAAGCTTGAACCTTTTTATGAAACGATTTCGGGAATCCGCATGACGGCTCTTGACAAAGCGATTTTAGAAAACTATAATCAGGGTGGATTCCGTCGAAAGACGGCAGGCTTGAACATTTGGACAGAAGATTTCTTCAGGAGGGCTTTCATGATGAAAAGTCAAGTTACAGCCAGACACGAACCAATTATGGCCCGTTTTGGGGGCATGGGCTTCCATAACTCCGAATCCGGGCTCTACCGCCGCATGAGCGACCGCCAGTTCCACGAGGTGGTTGGGAAGATCTACCATGAGCTTTCTCCGGGCTTTTCCCGGATGGGAGGCGGTGCTCCCGACTGGTCCCGGGAGCAGATGGACGATTTTGTCGAATACTGCCGGAAAATGCAGTGCAAAACCGATACTACCATCTATTTGACAGGCCATTGCGTGCGTTATCATTCTGACGAGGAGTTCCGCAAATATGCCAGCGATGTCGCCGACAGGCTGGAGTATGTCATCCGGGAAAAGGGGATTGAAAACGTCAAGGTCTACTGTATGTCCAATGAGCTCAGCCTGGACGACTGGGGAGACCTGAACTTCGAAATGAATACCTTCAAAACCTACCATACCTACCTTTATCACGAGTTCCGCCGCCGTGGTCTGCCGGTTATGCTCCTGGCGACTGACGCTTCCCCCATGGAGAGGTGGGAGTCCATTGAGTGGGCGATTGCGAACGGAATGGTTCCGATTTCCCAGGTATTCGGCGGGCATCATTACTCCAATGACTTCGAGCCGGAGGATCTGGATTTTTATAAGATCTTCAAACGCCACTGCTCGGATGTGGTAAACCTCCTCAAGCCGCATGAACGCCGCTTTATCCTGGGCGAATTCGGCCTGGCGCAACGGTTCAAGCAGGGTGTCAACAATGTAAACGGCGTAAAAATGGACGTATGCGATGCGTTCTATAATGGCAAGGAGGAGTATTCCGCCCTGCAAATCTGTGAGATGGCGATGGCGGCTATGAACGCCGGCGTGTACGCGATGGCTATGTGGACCTTTACCGATCTGCCAAACCCCACCGGGATGAGCTACCGCTTGAATAAGTGGGGCCTGACCCGCTGGGATGGGGAGGACTATTCCGCACGCTCCTGGCTGTATGCCTACGGCCTGCTGGTCAAATACTTCCGTAAGGAGTCCAAGCCTCTGATGCTCAGCACCGGGGATTACCTGCTCCGTTGCGGCGGTGTGGAAAATGATGACGGTTCTTTCTCCATCTGCCTGATCAACCGCAGCCTTGAGCCGGTAGATGTGGAACTGACCCTGGAGGGTTTGACGGCTCAGCGGCCTTTGCGCAATTATCTTTATGACGCAAACCAGCCTCCGCAGAATGCGTTTGCGGATCTCCAGGGCTACCGGGAGCTTCTCCAGGAGGAGAACGGGCAGGTCAAGGTGACTTTGTCAGGAAGCTCGATCACCATGCTTACCACGGACTATCGGGAACATCAGCCGGCGCCGATTCGGAATGTCCGGTGCGAGGAGGGCAAAATCACTTGGGATGCTTCCACAGAACCGGAGCATCGCTACTATCGGGTTTACAAAGGCAGTACGGAGCAGTTCACCCCCTCTGCGGAGAACCAGATCGCTTCCACGATTGCTCTCTATGCCAAGGATGAGAGCGGACAGCCCGGCTATTACAAGGTGCTTTCTGTAGATCAGTGGGGCAATTGCTGAGTCCGGATTCCGCTTTCTATTGAAAAGAAACAGATCAGGGAAGAGCCGTTTGGAAACGGCCCTTCCTTTTTTCTGTTTGAGCGAATTCCCGCTTTCCAGCACAAACTCCCGGGCGATCGGGATGTTCCTCCGGACCTGACTGGGGCGGCCCGTCGAATTGTGGGGCTGCGCGCCCCACGCCCCGCCCTATTTCTTTGGACGCCCAAAGAAATAGGGGAAAGAAATGCGCCAAGGGAGTGCCCTTGGATCCCCGATCAGCGTAGGCGACTGGGTTGCAGGCAGTAGGAGCCTCTGCTTCTAGGGCATCACAGAAAGCCGGCCTGGTATTGGACTGATTTTTTTCTGGGCAGTTTTAGATGAACTGCCGGACGAAAGCAGGTTGCTCCTTACGGTTTAACCAAGCCTGGGAGCCGTCATATGTACAAGCCAGTCCAGAGGAGCCCGACGCGGGGCGGAATCTTCTTCCCCATAAAATCTTTATATTGGACACCCTCTTCGCCGGGAATCGGCTGTACAAATTTACCATTTCATGATACAATGAAAAAAACCCTTTGATTGGGGTACAGAAGGGAGAATTCTATGAAAGTTTTAATCGTTGGCGGCGTGGCGGGAGGTGCTTCCGCAGCGGCCCGGCTCCGGCGTTTGGATGAGCATGCGGAGATCATCCTGTTTGAAAGGGGCCGCTATATTTCTTTTGCCAACTGCGGGCTTCCTTATTATATCGGGGGTGCGATCACTCAGGAAGCGGCGCTGACCCTTCAAACGCCGGCCAGTTTCCGGTCGCGTTTCCATGTTGACGTCCGGGTGGAAAATGAGGTCACTGCGATCGACCGGGTGAATAAGCGGGTCACGGTTCGTAATCACACAACTGGAGAGGACTATGAGGAAAGCTATGACCGTCTGATTCTTTCTCCGGGGGCGGAGCCGGTTCGTCCGCCGATTCCGGGAATTGAGAACCCGCGTGTATTCACCCTGCGGACGATCCCGGATACCCTGAAAATCAAGGCCTATCTGGATGAGAAGAAGCCCCGCCGGGCGGCCGTCATCGGGGGCGGCTATATCGGGGTGGAAATGGCGGAAAATCTGCGGCAGGCTGGATTGGAGGTCTGCATCATCGAGATGGCCAGCCATGTGATTGCGCCGCTGGATGAGGATATGGCGGCGGATGTCCACCACTATCTGCGGAGCCAAGGGATCCAGCTTCGGCTGGGAAGCGGCCTGAACGCCGTTTCCGATCAGGGGGACTCCCTCCGGCTGGAGCTGACCGACGGCGCAGTCGAGGCGGACTTGGCGGTTTTATCCGTTGGCGTCCGTCCGGATACAGAACTGGCTAAGGTTTGTGGACTGGAATGCAGCCCACGGGGGGCCATTCGGGTCAATTCCCGGATGCAGACCTCCGACCCGGATATTTATGCCGTTGGGGATGCCGTGCTGATCCGGGATTTTGTTTCCGGGCAGGAGGGCTATATCCCGCTGGCAGGCCCAGCGAATAAACAGGGTCGGATTGCGGCGGACCAGATCTGTGGGCTTCCCAGCGAATATAAAGGGACGCAGGGCAGCTCGGTGCTGAAAATTTTCGGGATGACGGTAGCTATGACAGGGCTGAACGAGCGCGCGGCTAAAGCAGCAGGGCTGGATTACGGCAAAACCTACAATTATTCCGCTTCCCATGCGTCCTATTATCCAGGCGGAGGGATGATTTCGCTCAAAACGATCTACGAAAAACCGACTGGGAGGATTCTGGGCGCCCAGCTGTTTGGCCCGGATGGTACGGAGAAGCGCTGCGATGTGATGGCGGTGGCCATCCGTGCCGGAATGACAGCCAGCGATCTGGCTGAGCTGGAACTTTGTTATGCGCCGCCGTATTCTTCGGCAAAAGACCCGGTCAATTTTGCCGGCTATGTGATTGAAAACGTCCTCACCGGCAAGGTTAAAGAATTCTATTGGCATGATGTGGATTCGCTTCCGCGGGATGGGAGCGTCACCCTGTTGGATGTCCGGACGGACGCAGAACACGCTCGGGGCCGGATCGAGGGATTCCGCTCAATTCCGCTGGATTCTTTGCGGGACCGGCTGGATGAGCTCGACCCTTCCAAGCCGGTGTATGTCCACTGTCACAGCGGTTTGCGGAGTTACCTGGCCTGCCGGATTTTAACCGGCAATGGGTTCGACTGCTGGAACCTTGCGGGCGGGTACCGGCTGTACGAATCGGTGGTTTCGGACCGTGCGGTTCAGGATCACCCCTGCTATGAACGGTAATACTATTTCTTGATAAAAAGATAAAAATCTTTTTATCGCGGCGGCGCATCAAGAAAAGTAGTGACAACATTCTGGGCGGCTGCGCCGCCGGACCGCA
>CANSRB010000019.1 GCA_947649285.1 uncultured Clostridia bacterium | reverse complement strand
GGGATATAATTGAGCGGGTTTTTGTAGGAGCCGTTGATGACAACCATAAAGTGCAGATGGTTACCGGTGGAACGGCCGGTACTGCCGACATTGGCGATCTGCTGCCCGCGGGCGACTTGTTCGCCGACCGAAACAATGATCTTGGAGTTATGTGCATACCAAGTCTGCATCCCGTCGCCGTGGTTGATAATGACCAGGTTGCCATAAGTACCTCGCCAGCCGGCGTAGGTGACGGTTCCCGCCAGGGAAGCAAAAACCGGCGTGCCGTAGCCGTTGCCCCGGAATGCGATATCAATCGCATTATGTGCGGAGCCCTTAAAGCCTTGGGAAATGTACCAGTTGCCGCTTTGGATCGGGTTGACGAAGCCGTACCCGGAATATTTGCCGGTGTAGTTGGCAACTGTCGGCATCTCCTTGGTGCCTTTGACGACCTGCTTGGCCACGGGTTCCTCCAGGCGCTCAGTAGTCAGGATGGTGCGGCCCACTTCGATCCCATCGACATATTCAATGTCTGCGGTGATCTGCTGGGAGCCGTTCTGGCCTTCCCGGAGGACAACCTGCCGGCCGACATAATAGGAATTGGATTCCGTATAAGTGGTTTCAAAGGGGATTTCTTCAGTATAGGTTTTGGTCACGATGGTCTTGACCGGAAGGAATGCCTGGGATTTGTTGACCAGCAGCTGTTTGCCGATCAGGAAGTTAGTCAGACAGTCCGGGTTGAGGGCGACCAGCTCGTCCAGCTTCATGTCCTGGGCCTGCGCCACGCCGCTGGGGGTATCTCCCTCGACAACCGTGTAGTAAACATCCTGCTGGGTCTGGCTGTGGAGCAGGTTGATAATTTCCCGTTCGCTCCGGATGTTGTCCTGAAGATAAAGCCCGGTGGAGGTGGAAACCTCCTTGGTGAATTCCACCCGGGCGCCTTCCTCCGCACTGCGGCTGTACTGCCCTTTCATGGAATCCAGGGTATCCTCCAGCAAATCACCGTTCTTCACCGCGCCGTAAAAGACACCGTCGATTGTCAGGCCGGTGGCCTCTACAATATTGGAATTGGAGGATTTCAGGATGGTATCCGTCAGTTCAATATCGGTTTGAACCGGGATTTTCTCCGCTACGGTGATGGAAAATTTCGGGATATCGTCAATGGTTTCATCTTTATAGGAAATCAGGCGCCGGCGAAGCTCAGACTGGGCGCTTTCAAATACGGTTTCATTGGCGATGTAGCCGATATCCTCCCCCTTGTATTCGACACTGACGGCGAATTCCAGGGAGGCCACATAGCTGATCAGGACGGCGAAAGCCCAGATTGCCGCAGCCGGAAGCAGATAATTGAGCGCGCGCAAAAAGAGCCTGCCGTTGGCGCGGACCCCCCGGCCGAATCCTCGGACGCCTCCCCAGAACTTGACGAACCCGTTCTTTTCTTCCGGAACCGAGCGGTATCCGTTCCGGACAACCTGCCAGGCGTCGATGAAAAATTTCAGGAAGTTGTAGCAGTGAAACAATACCGCCTTGTATTGCTTGGAACAGAATTTCTTAAACCGCAGCCACTGCTGGTCGAGCAGGTGCATGGGGTAGCTGAGATGCTTTCTATAAAATTTCCAGAAGCGCCGTGCAGCAAAACGGGTAAAACGGCGGGAAAAAATCCCGACCAGACGGCAGAACTGGAACGCCCACAGATAAAGCTGGTTGAGAAATGCCTTGACAGCGGATAAACGGTCGTTTTCAGCGGGGTTGTCCGTAACGGAAGCAACCTCTTCCACGATCAGAGGAAGCTCCGAAACCGGACGGTCTTCCTGCTGGGGCGGTTTGGTAAACGTGGCCATTCGATGGTCCTCCTCCTTGCTTGCAGTAAAAACAGGCGTTTCTCGACGGGAATCCCGCAGAGAAAACCTGGATTCGATTTATTATACTTGAGAATTGTTACAATTTGTAATAAGTATAACTCTATTATACACATCCAAACTCATTTTGCAACCCTTTTGTAACCTTTTGAACGGAAATTCATAAAAAATTCATAGGTTTAGGATCCCAACATGGACTGGAACTTTCCTTAAAAATAAAGTATAATAATGTATAGCATTCATTACGCAGTTCCTTTTAGAACCTGTATGTATAGCCGGGGATGCCGGATGACCGAGGGATTTTTCTGGCAGGCAAGGCGATTTTTTGCGGGCATACTGGCGTATGGCAAGAAAAATGAACGCAGTATGCCGGAAAAAGGCCCGGTCAGAGGGCGTTTTACGGTTGTACATACAGGTTCTTATTTTAGCAGAAAAGAAAGGGGATTTCCAGTAGGATTTTTCTGGAAATCCGAAATCAAGTATGGATATTTTGAAAAAACTGACAGAGGAATTCCGTCTGAACCCCGGGCAAACCGAACGGACGGTTCAACTGATTGACGAGGGGAATACCATCCCTTTTATTGCACGTTACCGCAAAGAAGCCACCGGATCCTTGGATGACCAGGTCCTTCGGGAACTGAATGAGCGGCTGTCCTATCTCCGCGGGCTGGAAAAACGGGGAGAGGAAATCCGTGCTGCTGTAGAAGCACAGGGGAAGCTGACCGAGGAGCTGGCTAGGGCGATCCAGAACGCGCAGACGCTGGCCGAGCTGGAGGATCTTTACCGTCCCTATAAGCAGAAGCGGAAAACACGGGCGTCGGTGGCCCGGGAACGGGGCCTGGAGCCTTTGGCGGAGGAACTGCTCCGGCAGGAGGACCGGATGGTCCCGCTGGAACGGGCGGCCGCTTTTCTGAACGAAGCGGTCGAAACGCCGCAGGAGGCGCTGAACGGGGCGATGGATATCCTGGCTGAGGAGGTTTCCGACCGGGCGGGCCTGCGGAAAAAGCTGCGGAGCTTTTTGGTTCAGAAAGGGGTGCTGGCCGTCAAGGCGGTTGATCCTGAAGCGGATACCGTCTATCGCGCTTATTATGACTTCAGTGAGCCGGTGCAGAAGATTGCAGGCCATCGGATCCTGGCGGTAGACCGGGGCGAACGGGAAAAGGTGCTTCGGGTTTCGGTGTCGATCCCGGAGGAACAGGCGAAAGCGATGGTTTCGGCTGAGCTGGTGCGGCGTCAAAACCCGGCGGGCGAGTGCGTCCGGGCGGCCTGCGAGGACAGCTTTGACCGGCTGATCTTCCCGTCATTAGAGCGGGAAATCCGTTCCATGCTGACCCAGCGGGCAGCGGAGCAGGCCATCAAGGTTTTTTCCGCGAATCTGCGGCAGCTTCTCTTACAGCCGCCGGTCAAAGGGTCCGTCACGCTGGGGCTGGATCCGGCGTATCGTACCGGCTGCAAAATCGCGGTGGTGGATGATACGGGAAAAGTTTTGGATACAGCCGTCGTTTATCCAACGCCGCCTCAGAATAAGCAAAAAGAAGCGGCCCGCACCCTCAAGGAACTGATCCGAAAGCATGGGGTGACGACCATCGCGATCGGCAACGGCACGGCTTCCCGGGAAAGCGAAGCTTTTGTGGCGGGGCTGATTGCGGAACTGGATGCGCCGGTTTCCTACATGGTGGTGTCCGAAGCGGGAGCGTCGGTGTATTCGGCGTCCAAGCTGGCGGCGGAGGAATTCCCGCAGTTCGATGTTTCCCTGCGGAGTGCGGTATCGATTGCGCGCCGGCTTCAGGACCCATTGGCGGAGCTGGTGAAAATCGACCCGAAATCGATCGGGGTCGGGCAGTATCAGCATGATATGCCTCGGGCGGAACTGGACGAAGCGCTGGGCGGTGTGGTGGAAAGCTGCGTCAATCAGGTGGGAGTCGATCTGAATACCGCTTCCTATTCCCTGCTTTCCCATGTGGCGGGAATCAACGGAACAGTGGCCAAGAACATTGTCCTGTACCGGGAGGAAAACGGAGCGTTTTCTTCCCGGCGGGAGCTGCTCAAGGTCAGCAAGCTGGGTCCAAAAGCCTATACCCAATGCGCGGGCTTCCTGCGGGTAGCCGGTGGGGAAGAGGTGCTGGATAATACCGGGGTGCATCCCGAATCCTATGCAGCGGCGAAAAAGCTGGTATTGCTCTGCGGCTATACCCGGGAGGAGGTCGCCTCCGGGAGGCTGGGGGATATCCAAAGCCGCGCGGAAAGCCTGGGGATCCCCTCCCTCTGCACCGAATTGGGCCTGGGCGAGCCCACCCTGCGGGATATTGCCGGGGAATTGGCCAAACCAGGGCGGGATCCCCGGGATGAACTGCCCAAGCCCCTGCTCCGGAGCGATGTGCTGGAGATCAAGGACTTGAAGCCGGGGATGGAGCTGAAAGGCACGGTGCGGAATATCGTGGACTTCGGCGCTTTTGTAGACATCGGGGTGCATGAGGACGGGCTGGTGCATATTTCCCAGATTTGCAGCCGGTTTATCCGCCATCCGCTGGAGGTGCTGAAGGTGGGGGATGTCGTCACGGTTTGGGTACTGGAGGCGGATCCTGTCAAAAAACGGATCGGGCTGACGATGAAGGGGAAACCAAAGGGGGAATAAAATGAAAGAACCGGTCGGGTACCTGCATTCGGTGGAATCCTTCGGCGCGGTGGACGGGCCGGGCGTGCGGTTTGTCGTATTTTTGCAGGGCTGTCCGTTGCGCTGCCTGTTCTGTCACAATGCGGATACCTGGGAAATCGGGGAAGGGAAACCGGTAACCCCGTCGGAGCTGTTCGGGCAGATTGATTCTTACCGGAATTTTATTCAAAACGGCGGCGTCACCTTTTCGGGAGGGGAGCCGCTGCTCCAGCCGGAATTTCTCTGTGCGGTGATGGCGCTCTGCAAAGAGGCCGGGCTTCATACGGCGGTTGATACCTCAGGCGCTGTCCCGCTGTCCCGCTGCCGGGAAGCCGTGGAAGCCGCAGACCTTCTCCTGTTGGATATCAAGGATATTGACACCGGGGACTGTAGGTCGCTGACCGGAATGGGGAATGAAAACGCGCTGGAGCTGCTCCGCGCCTGTGAAGATATGCAGAAACCGGTTTGGATCCGTCATGTGCTGGTTCCGGGTTATACGCTTCAGGAGGAGAAGCTCCATCGCCTGGGAAAGGAGCTTTCCCGCTATACCTGTATCGAGCGGGTGGAGCTTTCGCCCTTCCATAAAATGGGTGAGTATAAATGGGAGTTTGTCGACCAGCCGTATCAGCTGGGGGAGGTCCCTCTTCCCAGCAAGGAGGAAATTGAAAAAGCAAGGGAGATTTTGAAACATTATGAGCTTTCGTTATAAAGGCAGACGTTACCGTCTGCGTCCGCTGCCCATCTTTTTGTTGTTCCTGATTATCATGGGGATTTGTATTTGGCTGGTCAAGGGCCTGGTCGGATTGATCCGGGGAGATGATCCCACCGGCGCTTCTTCGGCCGATTCTTCCGCCCCGTCTTCCCAGCCGGTAAAGCCAACCGGAGGGGATCCATCCTCTTCGGATTCATCCGGCGTTTCGTCGGATCCGTATGGGGATCTGCCGGAAGGGAAGCTTTCCGACTGGAATCTGATCCTGCTCAACCACGAAGAGGACAACAAAATCGACGCCGAACTGGACTTTGAAAAGGTGAAGTTCGACACCCAGTATGTGGATTCCCGGGCAGGGGAGGCCTACCAGGCGATGGCGGACGCGGCGAAAAAGGAAGGGATCACGCTCTATCTGCGTTCGGGCTACAGGTCGATTTCCGAGCAGCAGACCAACTATAACGCGAATGTCCAGCGGGAGATCAACCGGGGGAACACCAAGGAGGAGGCGATCCGCCTGACCAACCTGTATTATACGGTTCCGGGCCACAGCGAGCATCATTCCGGCCTGGCCTTTGACATCATCACCCCGGAATACCATCATGATGTGTACTCCCTGGACGAACGCTTTGCGGACACCGACGCTTACCGTTGGCTGGTCGAGCATTGTACGGAATACGGGTTTATCCTGCGTTATCCGAAGGACAAGACCGCCCTCACCCAGATCAACTTCGAGCCTTGGCATTATCGCTATGTGGGTAAGGAGCACGCGCAGTATATGAAAGAACACAGCCTGGTGCTGGAGGAATACATCGCCCTGCTGAAACAGGCAGGGCGGGAATAAGGTTCGGCCTGAGCGGCCCCCTGTAACCGCAGGGGGCCGTTTTTTATTCGTCAAAATGAGGCAAATCTATTGACTATTATACAAAATAATGCTATATTCAGGATAGTATTTTATCCATTTTAGAAGAAAAGAGGCGATGTTCATGACCAAGCCGGATGCTTCCAAGCTCAAGGCTGCGGTGTTCCTCTTCCTGCTGCATACCCCCCGGGTCGCCTCCTGTACCCTGATGGAGGGCCTTGGAATGTATCACAATGAGATCGCCCTGCCGGGCGCTTACGCGCATATCTACACAAACGAGCCTAACCGGAGCGCGCTTTCCCTCCTTTTGGGCGGCAATCAGGGCCTCAGCCTCCAGCCTGGGGGGATCCTGATCAGTATTTTCCTCCTTTATTGGGAGATCACCCTCTGGGACTATCTGCTGTCCAACCTGGTTTCCTATATCTCCTGGCGGAGGGCCCGGAAGTCCCATCCCGAAATCCCCTTCCGGCTCGAACGCCTGCGGCTCTATGAACGCAGGCCCCATGGGCGCGTCCTGCTGACCGCCTCCCTTCTATTCCTGGCGCTCACGCCCTGGGTGGTTTCCTGCGCCCCGATGCCAGGCGGATACGGAGCTGAGGTCCCCTTCCTCCATCAAATCGGGATCCTCTTCCCCTGGATAACCGTCTATTCCGGAGAGGCCGGCCGGAGCGCGCTCGATCTGCTTTTCCGAGGGAATCTGGGCGTGGATTTCAACCTGTGGAACGCGTTCTGGGGGATTGTGCTCCTTTATACGCTGGTATGGGGCTTGGGCCGGTTCAAAGCCTGGAGGGTGCGGAAAAAGGAGATCAAGCTGGGGTATCTCTACGAGAAGGACGGGGAATGGATCCGCCGTCCAGAGGAGGAATAGGATGAAGAATCGGACGGCGCTGGTGACCGGCGCGTCCCGCGGGATTGGGGCGGCAATTGCCAGGGAGCTTTCCGCGCAGGGCTGGAACCTGGTCTTGAACTACTGCCATTCCAGGCAGGAAGCCGAGGCCTTGGCGGCCTCCCTGCCCAACGCGGCGGCGGTGCAGGCGGATGTGTCCCAAGCCGCCGAGGTGGAGCGGCTGGTGGCGGAGGGCGTCCGGCTGTTTGGGCGGATTGACCTGCTGGTAAACAATGCGGGAATTGCCGAACAGAAGCTCTTCACTGAACTCAATGAAGAGGATTGGGATCGGATGCTGACGGTAAACCTGAAATCGGTATTCCTGACCTGCCGTGCGGTACTGCCGGAGATGATCCGGCGTCAGGAAGGCGGGATTATCAATATTTCTTCGATCTGGGGGATCACGGGCGCCTCCTGCGAAGTGCATTATTCTGCGGCTAAAGCCGGAATGATCGGGCTGACCCGCGCTTTAGCACAGGAGGTCGGCCCCTCGAACATCCGGGTAAACTGTGTGGCGCCGGGCGTGATCCGCACCGAGATGTGCGAGGGGCTGGGGGAGGAAACTCTGGCCTCTCTGCGTGAAGAAACGCCGGTTGGCCGGCTGGGCACACCGGAGGATATTGCCTATGCGGTGGCTTTTTTGGCCAGTGAACGGGCGGGATTTATCACGGGGCAGGTGCTCAGCCCGAATGGCGGGCTGGTGCTTTAGCACCTGTATGTACAGCCAGAAAATTCCATCTGACCGGGCCTTTTCCCGGCATACTGCGTTCATTTTTCTTGCCATACGCCAGTATACCTGCAAAAAATCGCCTTGTCTGCCGGTAAAATCCCTCGGCCATCCGGCATCCCCGGCTATACATACAGGTTCTTAACTGTAAAAAAACGGTGTGTCCTGCGGGTATACTCCGGAGGATACGCCGTTGCTTTTTGGAAAAAGCCTTTAGATGCTTGCTTTTTTCT
Organism: uncultured Clostridia bacterium; assembly: GCA_947649285.1. Classification (GTDB taxonomy): domain Bacteria; phylum Bacillota; class Clostridia; order Oscillospirales; family Ruminococcaceae; genus Paludihabitans. Next base: position 14,182 of record CANSRB010000019.1, on the reverse strand, counting down.
TCGGATTATCATAAAATAAGAAAGAAGCTGTCGCAATTTGTGCGGTGGTTTTCTGTCCGGCTGCGGACAGGGCGGCGCCTGAGAAAAAGCCTGCCTGAAGCAAGCGGGAGAAAAGGCGTACAGTTTGAAGTGCGTTTGGGTACTTTTCTCTCGCGGGTGGATGGGGGTTTTTGTCAAGGGTTTGACGTCCGATCTGTACTGGACTGGGCTCCGGAAGTGTTTGCTTTCCGGAGCCTGTTTTTTATCGGCATCCCCGGCTATGAATAACAGGTTCTAAAACCCGTCCCCGGTTCATATAATCGAGTAACATCGTTTGAATTTCGAGCCAAAAGGGGGAGCAAACCAAATGAAATATAGGAAAATTGCGGCGGTTCTGCTGGCGTGCGGCCTTTGCCTGGGGTTCGCAGGCTGCGGTGCGAACGGGAAAGACTATGAGACGATCCAAAAAGCGCAGGAAGCCGTTGGCGAGCTGGAGAGCGGCAAGCTCCAGATTATTACCAGCTTTGAGCAGGGGAACCGCCGCGAAGCGGCCGCGACCGATTTTACCTTCCGGATGACGGAGGACGGGACGCTGTCCTATTGCCATATGCAGTATGACCGGAACGAGAAGGCGGTTTACTGTGAATATTCCGACGGGAAAACCTCGGAACACTGGCTGATCGGGAACGGCTGGAGCACTACCGAGCCGGAAAACTATACCCGGGAGCATCCCCATCGTTTCCTGCGGCTGGTCAGCGAAAGCTTTGAGCGTAAGGCAGTAGAAAAGCTGGAAAAGGCGGAAGAACTCGACGGTATCCGATATACACTGACCCTCAGCCCGAAAAAGCTGAATCAAACCGCTTATAAGGAAGCGGATGTGGAGATCCTGTCTGAAGAAGTTACCCTGACGATTTCGCCCGAAGGTCAGCTGCTGCGTTACAGCGATCAAAGCCGGGTGCTGGAGAAGCCCAACGGGCAAGAAGGCACGTATGTCCTAAGTATGACGCTCAGCGAGCAGAACGCGGTTTCTGAAGTGAAAAAGCCAGAATTGAAAAACCATTATACACGCGCGTCGGTAGAAAACCAGGAGGACGCGGCAGAAGAATAAACCGAAATTAAAGCCTGTTTCATCCTTTCGGCAGGGGGTCTGATAGCCAGAAGCCCCCCTGTGTGAAAGAAATCAAACAGGCTTTGATCAAATTTTCCATAAAAGGGTAATACTTTTTATCAAGAAATAGTATTATCCTTTTTCCTTGGGTTTGGCGATCAAAGCGACCAGGAACCCGAAGAAAATGGCGGCGGCAATCCCGGCGGCACAGGCGGAAATCCCGCCGCAGAGTGCGCCCAGCAGGCCTTTTTCCAGGATGGCTTCCTTTACCCCTTTGGCCAGCGCATAGCCGAACCCGGTCAGCGGGACGGTTGCCCCCATCCCGCCCCATTCTACAATGGGGGTGTAGATCCCGAGCGCCCCGAGCAGCACGCCAGTGACGACGAAAGCGACCAGGATCCGGGCGGGCGTCAGCTTGGTGTGGTCGATCAGGATCTGCCCAATGGAGCAGAGGATCCCTCCCACCACAAAAGCACGGATACAGCTGAATAATAATTCCATGATTATTCCCTCCTATTCCTGTTCAGGCTGAGGCCAGCGTTTGCTGCTCAGATGGACCAGATGAGCGATGCCGGGGATCGACTCCCCTTGCTGGACGCTGACGGTAGACATCAGCGCCCCGGTTGGAACAAACAGCACCTCATTCCAGCGGCCGCTTTGGATTTCGTTGAGGATGTGGGCGCAGAGTACACTGGCGCTGCATCCGCATCCGGACCCGCCGGCATGAACGTCCTGTTCCTCCCGGTTGAAGATCAGCAGGCCGCAGTCGTCGTGCTGGGCGGAAACGTCGATCTGCTCACGGCCGAGCAGGTCGACCAGCAGCTCCGAACCGACGGCCCCCAAATCTCCGGTGATAATCCGGTCATAATCGCCGGGCTGGGTCTGGGTAGCTTCCAGATAGCGGCGGATCGTATCTGCCGCTGCCGGAGCCATAGCGGCGCCCATGTTGTTGATATCCGTTACGCCAAGATCCTGGATCATACCGGTCGCTACGCCCTTGAGATAGGGCGGCTTTCCGCTGGGGCCGACCACGACCGCTCCAGCCCCGGTGACGGTCCATTGGGCGGAGGGCGGGCGGACGCCGCCGTATTCCAACGGGTATCGGAACTGCCGTTCCGCGGAGCAGAAGTGGGAGGAGGTAACAGCTGCCGCCCGCCGGATCAGGCCGCTGTCTGTGAATAAAGCAGCCAGGCCCAGCCCTTCCCCCATGGTGGAGCAGGCGCCGTACAGGCCGTAAAAGGGAATCTGGAGCTCGCGCAGGCCATAGCTGGAGCCGATGCACTGGTTGAGCAGGTCGCCGGCAAAGAGCAGGCCGATTTCTTCCGGTTTATGGCCGGACTTTTTCAGCGCAGTCTGCACCGCCTGGGTTTGGAGCTGGCTTTCCGCTTTTTCCCAGGTATCCTGGCCCAGATAGGAATCCTCATGCACCTGGTCGAATAAAGCGCCGAGCGGGCCTTCCCCTTCTTTAGCGCCTACAATAGCGGCCGCCCCTTCGATCGAGGGGCAGGATGTCAGGCGGAACACCCCGCGCGACAAAAGTTCAGACATGGTTTTCCCTCCTTAAAACAGCCGGATAATCCATAGGATGATCCCATAAAAGATCGAAGCCAAGGTGCCGTAGACAATCACCGGCCCGGCGATCAGAAACATTTTAGCGCCCAGTCCCAGGACAAACCCTTCGGATTTGAATTCCAATGCCGGGGAAACCACCGCGTTGGCAAATCCGGTGATGGGAACCAGGGTACCGGCTCCGGCGAATTTGGCGATATTGTCAAAGATCCCCAGGCCTGTCAGGATGGCGGAAAGGGCGATCAGGGAGATGGAAACGAGGGTTGTCGCGGAGTCCTCATTCAGCCCCAGATCCCGGTAGAGGGCGAACAGCAGCTGCCCGATCACACAGATCCCGCCTCCGACGACAAACGCACTGGGAATGGTTTTGTAGCTTTTGGTATTGGGGGAGGCTTTTTTGGCCAGTTCCCCGTATTCCGCTTGGGTTATATTCATAAGCGAACATCCTTTCTGACCTTATGGGTCCATTTGCGGCGCTTTTTTACAGATATCCCTAGCTTTTCCCGATGGGAACCGGCTATGCAGCGCTTGCACCTTTTGGCGGGATTTGGCATAGAATAGCCTGGATGCCAAGCGGGATAAATCCCAAGGAAAGGATGAAGGAAAATGAAAAAAGCAGAGGACACCTCTCCCAGAGAAAGCCGGAAGCCTTTGGCGGAAGAAGCGCTTTCCAGCCGGATTTACCGGGTGCAGGCCGGGCAATACCGCACGCGGGAGGAAGCCGAGCAGGCGGCTGATCGGCTGTGCCGGGAGGGATGGAAAGCTTTTGTTTATTGAATCAGATTGGGGGAATTTTCGGGCCGTCCAGTCCAAGGACGGCCCTTTTTTGGGGATCCGGCCCAGCCGCATAAAAATTTTCAGGCGGCTTCCGTTCTCTCTTGTACTTGCCGGCGGGGGATGCTATAATGAAGCAGACGGGGAACCCTCCCTGCAATACGGAATTTGTTGCCGCATCCCGCGGCAGAATGGAGCGCAATCATGGGAAAATATTTTGTCGGCTATATCACGGCCAAGTCTTTGGACGGCCTGACCCGGGTTCAGGCACGCAAGCTCACGCATCTGAACATTGCCTTTGCCCCGATGGTCGGGGACATCACGGTTTTGGAGCTTTCGGAACAGCAGCAGGAGTACCTGGCTGAGATCCGCTCCTTCAATCCGGAGCTGAAGATCCTGATTTCCACCGGAGGCGGTGACAATCATGGACACGGCGAGGCAACCCGCACCCCCGAGGGGCTGAAAAAGCTGGTGGATTCCACCATGGATATTGTCAACCGCTATGACCTGGACGGCATTGACTGCGACTGGGAATTCCCGGGCGACAATGGGATCATCGAGGAAAAATATCAGCATACCGCGCTGTTCAAGGCGTACCGCGAAGAGCTGGACAAGCTGGGAGCCTCCAACGGCCGGAAATACTGGCTGACCACGGCGGCAGCGGCAGGGCAGTGGTATCTGGAGCGTACCGAAATCCACAAGAGCCATGTTTATTTGGATTTCATCAACATGATGACCTATGACCTTCGGGGCTGGGATAATCCGGCCGGGCATCATACCTGCCTGTATGAGCCGGAAAACGCGCCGGTCGTACACAGTGTGGATACGGATGTGAAGCTGATGACGGACGCGGGCGTTCCGATTGAAAAGATCCTGGTTGGCGTGGCGTTTTATTCCCGCCGATGGGATCATATCGCGAATGTCAACAATGGGTTGAACCAGCCTTCCCCTTATTCCGGCGGGTTTGGGCCGGATTATACGGAAATTGCGCTGAAATATGAGAAAAACAAGGAATATGTCAAATACTGGGACGATGTGGCGAAAGCGGCGTATCTGTTTAATGGGAAAACCCTTATTTCTTATGATGACCCGTTGTCGATCCAATATAAATGCGCGTATGTAAAAGAGAAAAATATGGCAGGCGCCTTTTACTGGGTACACAGCGCGGATCACACCGGTATTTTGTTCGATGCGATGTACGACCATCTGCTGCTGGGAGAGGAATAAGACGATTTCTTGATAAAAGATTAAAATCTTTTATCGCGGGTCTGAGTGCGGGACTACGCGTCCCGCGCCACGCCCTCTTTTCTTTGAGCGTTCAAAGAAAAGGAAAAGAAAACTGCTCAGGGAACCCCCACATGGTAGACAGTGGGGAAGTTTTCCTGCTGTCGGGCCGCCCCCGGTCTGACGCCGGAGGAACGCAGCTCGGGGGCGCTCCTTTTGGAGGCTTGATCCTTTTATAAAATGTGCGCACTTCCACATCAAGAAAAGTATGGACCGCATTCTGCGGCTCCATAAAACGGCCGCTTCGTTTTATGGAGAATTTGTATAGGCATTTGGAGTACGCGGATGTTTCGGAAAGGGGTTTTTGTATGAGAAATTTTGATTATTCCATCCCAACCCGGATCCATTTCGGGAAAGGGCAGATTTCCAAGCTGGGTGCGGAGGTCAAGTCCTGCGGGAATCACGCGCTGCTGGTTTACGGCGGCGGGAGCATCAAGAAAACCGGGCTATATGAGGTGATCCGGGCCCAGCTTCAGGAGCAGGGCATTGAGGTGACCGAGCTTTCCGGGGTCGAGCCGAACCCCCGGATTGAATCTGTCCGTGAAGGTGTGGCACTCTGCCGGGAGCATTCGGTGGATGTTGTGCTGGCAGTCGGCGGAGGCAGTGTGCTGGACTGTGCCAAGGTGATCGCCGGGGCGGTATCCTACGAAGGGGATGCCTGGGATGTGGTAAAGGATAAAACCAAGATCACCTCCGTCCTGCCGATCGTAACTGTGCTGACCTTGTCGGCAACTGGGTCGGAGATGGATCCTTTCGCGGTCATCTCCAACCTTTCCACGAATGAAAAGCTGGGGATCGGGGTAGAAGCCTTTAAACCGCAGGCTTCGATCCTGGATCCGGAGTATACCTTCAGTGTATCGGCGTATCAGACCGCGGCTGGCACTGCCGACATCATGAGCCATATCCTGGAAAGTTATTTCACGAATGAAAAGGGTGCGTTCGTACAGGCGCGGCTCTGCGAGGCTTTGCTGAAAACCTGCATCCAATATGGCCCGATCGCGGTGGCGGAGCCGGAGAACTACGAAGCCCGCGCGAATCTGATGTGGACTTCCAGCCTGGCGATTAACCGGCTGTTGGTTTATGGGGCCGATGTGGAATGGTCTGTCCATCCGATGGAACACGAACTGAGCGCGTTCTATGATATCACCCACGGGGTCGGCTTGGCGATCCTGACGCCGAACTGGATGGAATATGTCCGTACCGAGGAGAACCTGTGGAAATTTGTCGAATACGGCGTTAATGTCTGGGGTTTGGATCCCGATATGGATGACCATGAGATCGCGGACGCAGCGATCCAGCTGACGCGGGACTTTTTCTCAGGGCTGGGGATCCCCGCAACCTTGCAGGAAGTCGGCATTGACGAATCCAAGCTGGAAATCATGGCGGAGAAGGCAGCCGCTCAGGGCTTGCAGGAGGCGTTTATCCCGCTGGAAGCGGAGGACGTTCTGGAAATTTACAAGCTGTCATTATAATACTATTTCCTGATAAAAAGATACAACTCTTTTTATCGCGGCGTGATACGCCGCCGCGCCTGCGGCGCACCAGGAAAAGTATTGAACAACCTTCTTGGCGGCTGCACCGCCGGACCGCATTCTGCGGCCCAATAAAACGACTGCATCGTTTTATTAAGGATTCGTATAAAAGGAAAGAGGGCTTCCGGAAGGAGGCCCTCTTTCATGGGGGAAACCGCTGAACTTCCGCCGCAAAAAGCCCCCCTTCCGGAACCCGGAAGGGGGGCTGAGGATTATTCTTCTTTTTGCTGAGGGTCGTCTCCCACCAATTCCTTTAAGCTGGACGCCAGGCTGGCCAGCCCCTGGATGTTGGACGGGATAATGATTTTAGTCGCTTTGCCGTCGGCTGCCTTTTGGAAGGCCTCCAGCCCTTTGATCGCAATAACCTGTTCGCTGGGATTGGCCTGGGTCAGCAGCCGCAGGCTGTCTGCATAGGCTTCCTGCACCATCCGGATAGCCTGGGCTTCACCTTCAGCTTCACGGATCTTCTTTTCACGGATCGCGTCAGCCTGGAGGATGGTAGCTTCTTTGACCGCTTCGGCGCGGAGGATCTGGGATTGCTTTTCACCCTCAGCCACCAGGATCTGGGATTTCTTTTCCCCGTCGGCCTTCAGCAGGCTTTCGCGGCGTTCACGTTCCGCCTTCATCTGGCGTTCCATGGAATCCTGAATATCCCGGGGCGGAAGGATATTTTTCAGCTCGACACGGTTGATCTTGATGCCCCATTTATCGGTGGCTTCGTCCAGGATAGCGGTGATTTTCGTGTTGACGGTATCGCGGGAGGTCAGGGTTTCGTCGAGATCCAGCTCGCCGATGATATTACGCAGGGTCGTCGCGGTCAGGTTTTCGATGGCGGCCATCGGGTTGTTGACCCCGTAAGTGAAGAGCTTTGCATCAGTTACCTGATAGAAAACAACCGAGTCAATCTGCATGGTGACGTTATCCTTGGTGATAACCGGCTGGGGCTTGAAATCCACGACGAATTCCTTCAGGGAAACCTTTTTGGCAATCCGGTCGATAAACGGGACCAGGAAGTGCAGGCCGGTTTCCCAGGTCGCATGGTAGGTCCCGACCCGTTCAATGACATAAACCTGGGACTGCGGGACGACCTTGATCCGGGAAACGAGCAGGATCAGCAGGATGATAATGACGGAAAGTGCAATGATAAACGGAAGCGGAAGCATAAGTAAACCTCTTTTCTGAAGCTGCCGCATAAGCGGCAAAATACGGAGGGCGGATGAATTTATTCTGCTTTGACAATGACCTTAACGCCTTTAATCGCCGTAATGATACAGATCGTCCCTTCGGGATAAACCTGGCTGTCGTCTGCACTGCGTGCGCTCCAACTCAGCCCGTCTGCAAATACCCGGCCGGATTCTGTGAGATTGTTGACCTCCTCCCGCACAATACACTGTGTGCCGATCAAACGGTCGGAATTGGTGGGGGCGTGTTTTCCTTTGAGAAGCTTATGGACAAGAGGCCGTGTAGCGGCCAGCAGTAAAAGCGACCCGGCGATAAAAATCACCAGCTGACCGGCAAAGCTCAGCCCAAAGAAGGAAGAGATAAATGCTGCCAGCCCGCCTGCGGCAAACCAGACAGCGACTAACTGGACCGTCGAAAATTCAAAGATAATCAGCGCAATTGTAATGACAGCCCAAAAAAGAACCTGCCAAAGAACCATGGACGCTCCATTTCTCCGACGGCAGGGCGGTTCCTCTTCTGCTGCCGTCGGGGGGATCGAAGAGGGATGGAAGTGACTTCCGGAAGCTTCATTCCAGAGGGAAAACCCTGCCGGATGAAGTATCTTTATTATAGCATGGGCGGCTTCGGAAAGCAACCGCCCTGGGGGACGGAAAAGCAGGCGGAAGGGCTCAAACGGGACGTTTTTTGATAGGAAATAACTCCGGGATGCTCCGAATCGCGCCGGATATCGTCCGGATGCTCTGGATCTCTCTTTTGGGGGCAGGACGGCTTTTCTAAAACATTCCAAGCTGCTTGAGGGAGAAAATCCAGAGGAACATGGTCAGGATGGAGCCCAGTGAATCAAAGACGACCAATTGCCCTGCCAGTGTTTGGTCCGCATCCATTTTTCCCGCCATGGTAAAGGTAGAAACCGCAGTAGGGGCCCCGATCATGACCACCAGTGCAACCAGTTCTACATCCCGGAATCCAGCCATGACATAGAGCGGGATAAAGACCATCGGCATCAGCACCAGCTTCCCCAGTACGCCAATGAGGATCTGCCGGAGATTGGGACGGATATCATCGAACCGGAAGGAAGCGCCCAGCAGGATTAAGGCAAGGGGGGTGGCAATTTTGGCACAATCCCCGATGAAGCTCTCCACCGAAGCCGGGAACCGGAGCCGAAGCAGGAAAGCGGCTACCCCCAGCGCGGCAGCGATCACAAAGGGGTTCGTCGCCACACCCTTGAGGATTTTCCCGATGCGGATTTTTTCCCCACGGAAGATTTCGAGCGCCACAATTGAAAAGGCATTATAGAGAGGGACGATGATAGCGATCAGGATGGAGGTGGGGCCGATATTGCTCTCCCCGCAGAGGGCGACCGAGATGGGAAGCCCGAAAATAACAAAGTTGGAGCGAAAAATGCCCTGTACCAAAACACCGCGCTTGCGGTTGTCTTTTTCAATCAGGGGGATGACCAGCAGGAGGAACACGAAAATCAAGAGCACGCTTCCGACGGCCCAGCCAACCAGCTTGAGGCTGAACGACCCTTGGACATCGGTTTTATAGATACTGTTGAAGAGCAGGAGAGGGAAGAACACTTTAAATGAAATATCGTTCATCTGGTCGAGGGTATGGCTGCTCAGCTTTTTAAAGCGGGTCAGCAGGTATCCCAGCGCCATGAGCAGGAAGATTGGGGAAATGACGTTAAACGAAAGCAGCAAGTTGTCCATGGGGAATTCCTTTCAGCAGTCCTTTTAAATGTATTTTTATCATAATACCACAGAAAACCACAGGAAACAATGTTTTTCTTTGGGAGATCAGCAAAAGCAGGAAAGAATTTTCCAATAGTAAAGAAGGTTTCATGCTCCTGATGGAAGGAAAGAAAAAGTCTGAAAATATGGAAAAAACAGGAGGACTTTATGGGAATAAAGCTGGGATTTGAAAAGAAATCCTCTTAAAGTAAACTTTCTTTACAAAATCTATTGACAAGAGGGCTCCGGCGTGTTACGCTATACATCAGAGAAAGAAAAAGGGGCGGGGATGCTCCAAAACCGGAGGGGATGCTGTGTATGTCCGCACTTGAAAAACGGTCGGATCCGTTTCCAATCAAAATTTTCATGATCTATGTACTGTTCTATGCCGGGCAGGCGATGTATAATACCTACCTGAACCTGTATTTGTACGATCACGGCTTTACTCAGAGCATGATCGGGACAGTGACTTCGGTTTCCACCATCGTGCTGGTACTCATACAGCCGCTGTGGGGTGTTCTCAGCGATAAATCCAAAGCGAAGAACCAGATTGTCGGTTTCCTGCTTTTGATGAGCGCATTGATCGGGCTGGCATTTTACCTTTCGGAGATGGCGGTTTGGCTGGCTTTCTGCGTCATGCTGTTTTCGCTGTTCTTTTCTCCGGCAGTGACCCTCCAGGATAATTATACGCTGGAAGTTTTGGATGATTCCCGCTGGGATTTCGGAAACGTCCGTTTGGGCGGTACGCTGGGCTATGCCGTCTGCGCTATGCTGGTCGGGTTTATCATCCATGAAAACTACGGTCAGATCTTCTGGATGATGGGCTTGTTTTTCGTGACTACCGGGCTGTTGTATTTCCGGCTTCCCCGGGTGGCCGGGCATCGGAAAAAGAACCAGAAGGTCAAATATTCCGCGATTTTCAAAGACCGCACCCTAGTCTGTATGTTTTTCTTCAACGTGCTGTATTTTATGGGGACTTCCTTCTATTTCCAGTTCTTCCCGATCCATTTCCGGGAAACACTGGGGGCAAGCTCCCAGATGGTGGGGATGCTGTCCACGGTATCCGCCCTGTCCGAAGTACCGTTTTTCTGGTTCGCGTATAAGATTGAGCGGAAGTTCGGGACGGAAAAAGTCATGCTCTTTGCGGGGATTGCGACAGCCCTGCGCTGGCTGCTTCTCTTCTCCGTCACCAACCAGTACGCCGTGCTGGCGGTGAATCTGCTCAGCGGATGCGGCTATGTCGGGTTCAGCTACTGCTTGATTAAATATATCAACGACACGGTACCCAAAGGGATGCGGGCAACCGCACAATCCCTGAACGGGATTTTGGGCACCATTTTTTCCAAGATTATCTTCGCGCCGGTCGGCGGCGTCCTGGCCGACTATTTCGGTACCGAGAATGTCCTCCTGGTAGGAGGAATCCTGATGGCGGTCGGCGTGGTGCTGTTTAAGATCCTTTTCCCGATGGCGAAGCGCTATATGGAGGCGCATCCTTTAGTGGAGGAAAACGCCGGGTAAAGGCTGGATTTGTATCCCAAATGGCAGAAAATAGAACAAATTTAATGAAAAAGGAAGGGATTGAACAATGGTACAAGTGATTACCAACCATGTCGGCTATGATGCCGATTACACCAAGAATGCCGTATTCTGCGGCGAGGCTGGTATGAAACCGGTTTGCTTTGATGTAATCAATCACGCAGACGGAGCAGTGGTTTTCTCCGGCAAACCGGTCGAGGTGGGCGAAGTAGACCGTTGGAACACGGGCTACTACTGGACGATGCGCTTTGATGAAGTCAAGGCGGACGGCAAATATTATATCCTTCTTAAAACAGAGGATGACAAGGAATACCGTTCCTATCCGTTTGAAATCGGGAAAAATATCCAGGAAATGATGACCCTTTCCCATGCGGGTTATTATTTCAAAGCACAGCGCCCAACCGGTGAGGTTGAAGCTACCGAACGGAACCTGAAATTCGGCGGCCCGCGTGAAGGCTCCCAGGATGTACGCGGCGGCTGGTATGATGCGACCGGGGATATCGGCATCCATCTGTCCCACCTGTCCCATACCTCGTATTTCAACCCGCAGCAGGCGGCTTTTTCGGCCTATGTGTTCTTTAAGATCAACGACCTGCTGGAAGAATCCCGTTATCCCTGCTATACCATGCTGAAACGCCGGATGCTGGATGAAGGGATGTATGGCGCAGACTTTTTGATGCGGATGCGCGCGCCCTCCGGAAGCTTCTTCCGTTCTAAGGGTCGTTCCGAGGCGTTCTGCCCGATCAATACAACCCGGCACATCAGCTTCGAGTTCAAGAACCCAAGCAAACGCCAGGGCGGCGGCGCATGGGGCGATGAAAACGAAATTACGGACGAGAGCTATGAAACTTCGTTCCGTTCCGGCGGCGGCTATGCGATTGCGGCGCTGGCTTATGCGGCAAGGACTACTTATCCAAGCGATTATTCGAAAGAGGAATACATCCATGCGGCGATTTCCGCTTATGATTACCTCTATGCCAATAACGAAAAATATACCAACGATGGGAAATGGAACCTGGTAGACGAATACTGTGCGCTGGACGCTTTAGTAGAACTCTACAAGACGACCCGTGAGATCGACTACCTGCGCCGGGCGCGCGATATGGTCAGCCGGATCGCCGAAAAATATGTTCCGGTGGATGATATGATGGGTTACCTGAGTGTCAACGGGACCAAGCGGCCGTTCTTCCATGCAGCAGACGCCGGGATGCCGGTCGTCAATCTGCTCAACTACTATAATATTGAGATTAACGATGAACTCCGTGCCAAAACGCTGGATCTGGCGGAAAAATTGATGCGGTATGAGCTGCATGTGACCAATGAGGTCAACAATCCGTTCGGCTATGCACGCCAGCTCATCCAGAGCGGCGACGGCACGATTAAAACGCAGTTCTTCTATCCTCATGATGTGGAAACCGCTCCCTGGTGGCAGGGTGAAAACGCGAGAATCGGCTCGCTTTCCACTGCGGCGCGCTCGCTGAGCTACTATGTCTGCGATGAGGAATTCAAAGCGGCGCTGAATAAATATGCGGATGACCAGATCAACTGGGTATTGGGCTTGAACCCCTATGACGCCTGCATGATGGAAGGCCGCGGACATAACAACAACTACTATTTCTACAATGTGATGAAAGACTTTATCCAGTGCCCGGGCGGTATTGTCAATGGGATTACCGGCGGGCTGCATGATGAAAACGGGATCGAGTTTATCACTGCGCCGACAGATGAGATCATTGACAACTGGCGTTGGGCAGAGCAGTGGATCCCGCATGCGTCCTGGTACCTGTACGCACAGTGCATGAAGAAAGTCTGATCAATCCCGCTTATCACTTTTACTTCTCCATACATTATTTCAGGGAAAAATGCCGCTCCGTTTACGGGCGGCATTTTTCTTTCCCTTATAAGTAAACTTTATTAACAAAATGGATTGACTTTCAGTTTATTCCATGTTATACTGTAATCGAGTTAAAATGCTAAAATAAATAGATAATCTGAAACATCATTCGGCTATTTTGCTTAACCGGGAGGGGTATTTTTGTCAGCGTTGGAGGTTCATAAAGCGGAACGGTTCCCGTTCCAGATTTTTTTGGCGTATATTATTTTTTATGCTGGTCAGGCCGTGTATAACTGCTATGGCAACCTGTTTTTAGATGCGCATGGTTTTTCTCAGACGGCGATCGGTACGGTCAGTTCGGTTTCAACCGTGATCCTGGTGCTGGTGCAGCCCTTATGGGGGATCATCAGTGATAAGTCCAAAAGCAAAGGCGCTGTTGTGGCGATAACCATGACGGCGATGGGGATTATCTGCCTGGCGGTTTACCTGTCCCAGATGGCTCTGTGGCTGGCATTTTGTATGTGCCTGTTCAGCGTATTTTTTTCCACCTCTGTCACGCTTCAGGATAACTATACGCTGGAGCTGTTGGATAACAGCCGCTGGAATTTCGGTAATATCCGGCTGGGCGGTACGTTGGGCTATGCGGCCTGTGCAGCGATTATCGGCTTTTTCATTAAAAATAACTATGACAATATTTTCTGGATGACGGCTATTTTCTGCCTGGTTTCAGCCGTGATGATGCTGACCCTCCCGAAGGTGGCCGGCCGGCGGCAGAAGCACACCAAGGTGAGGTATGCCGTATTGCTGCGGGATCGTCCGCTGCTGGTACTGATTGCCTTTAACATTTTTTACTCCCTGTCGGGGACATTCGGGCGGTTCTACTCGATTTATTATCAAAATGAGCTGGGCGCCACCGCCACAATGATTGGGATCATGACAACTGTGAGTGCGCTTTCGGAGGTGCCCTTCTTCTGGTTTGCGGGCAGTATCGAGAAAAAGCTGGGGATCGAACGCTTCATGCTGCTGGCCGCTACGGCAACTGCGCTGCGCCTCCTGCTGCTTTTTGTTGTGAAAGACCCTTACCTGGTGCTTCTGGTTCAGCTGTTGAGCGGATGTGGGTTTGCCAATGTGACCTACTGCCTGCTGAACTATATCAACTCGACAGTACCGCCCGAAATGCGGGCAACCGCCCAGGCGGCAAACGCGACGTTGGGGACGATTTTTTCCAGCATTATTTTTGCGCCGATTGTCGGCATTATTGCGGACTCAGTCGGGTCGGACACGGTATTGCTGATCGGCTCTCTGGTAATGGTGGCCGGAATCCTGTTCTTCAAATTGATGTTCCCCCGTGCGCTGGCGCATCAGCAGGCCCAGGGCGATGGATAGATGAAAGCTTTCTCCTTCTAAAAGAAAAGGCTCCCATGAGGGGGCTTTTTCTTTTTTGGTGAGAAGATTATGGGTACAGGGGTTTACAGAGGAATGGTTACAGTGTGGCCGCCGCAAGGGAGCGTCCAATATAAAGATTTTATAGGGGAGAAGATGCTGCGTCTTGCCAGCCGCGGTTCAAATGCGGGACTCCGCGTCCCGCGCCTCGCCCCCCTTTTTTGAGCGCTCATACTATTTCTTGGTAAAAAGATTTTAATCTTTTTAC
>CANSRB010000018.1 GCA_947649285.1 uncultured Clostridia bacterium | reverse complement strand
CGCCCACCTGGCGGGCGAGCAGGATATGCTCACGGGTCTGCGGCATCGGGCCGTCAGCAGAAGATACAACCAGGATGGAACCGTCCATCTGAGCAGCACCGGTGATCATGTTTTTAACATAGTCAGCGTGGCCGGGGCAGTCTACGTGAGCATAGTGACGGCTTTCGGTCTGATACTCAACGTGAGCAGTGTTGATCGTGATACCGCGCTCTCTTTCCTCCGGAGCTTTATCAATGTTAGCATAATCTACGAAATCAGCGGCGCCGCCGAGGTTCAGCACCTTGGTAATTGCAGCGGTCAAAGTGGTCTTGCCGTGGTCAACGTGGCCGATGGTGCCAATGTTCACGTGCGGCTTGGTACGTTCAAATTTAGCTTTTGCCATTGGAATTTCCTCCTTTTATTTACGGATCTCCGTTTAGATAAAACCATGTAGTTATTATTCTAACAGGTTTCCGGAAAAATTCAAGTGCTTTTCCAAAGAATTCCGGAAACCCATCGGAAAATTAGTCTTTTTTCGCTCTCGAAGTCATAATCTTTTCTGCAATCGATTTCGGGACCTCGGTATAATGGCTCGGCTCCATGGAATACTGGCCGCGGCCCTGCGATTTGGAACGCAGGTCGTTGGAATAGCCGAACATCTCAGACAGCGGAACAAACGCGTTGATCTGCTGTGCGCCAGGTCTTGCTTCCATGCCCTGGATCTGACCGCGGCGGGAGTTCAGGTCGCCGATGATATCGCCCATATATTCCTCCGGAACAATGACGGCAACTTTCATAATCGGCTCCATCAAAACCGGATCCGCTTTTTTCATCGCTTCTTTAAAGGCCATCGAACCGGCCATCTTGAAGGCCATCTCCGAGGAGTCGACCTCATGATAAGAACCGTCGTACAGGGAAACCTTTACGTCTACAACCTGATAGCCAGCCAGAACACCGGTCTGCATTGCGCCGCGGATACCAGCGTCAACCGCCGGGATATATTCCTTCGGGATAGCGCCGCCGACAACCTTGTTGATGAACTCATAGCCTTTGCCGGATTCATTCGGCTCGACAATGATTTTAACATGGCCGTACTGACCCTTACCGCCGGACTGACGGGCATATTTATGATCCACGTTCGCCTCTTTGCGGATAGTCTCTTTATAGGAAACCTGGGGTGCGCCGACATTTGCCTCGACCTTGAATTCGCGGAGCAGACGGTCTACAATGATTTCCAGGTGAAGCTCACCCATACCGGCGATGATGGTTTGTCCGGTTTCCTCATCCGTATAGGTGCGGAAAGTCGGATCTTCCTCGGCCAGCTTCGCCAGGCCGATCCCCATCTTTTCCTGGCCGGCCTTGGTTTTCGGCTCAATTGCCAGGTTGATAACCGGTTCCGGGAATTCCATGGACTCCAGGATAACCGGATGCTTCGGGTCACAGAGGGTATCACCTGTGGTCGTGATCTTCAAGCCGACTGCCGAAGCGATATCCCCCGCGTAAACGGACTCAATATCCGTTCTGGAGTTCGAGTGCATCAGCAGGATACGGCCGATCCGCTCCTGTTTACCCTTTGTGGAGTTCAGCACGCCGCTGCCGGCATTCAAGGTACCGGAATAAACCCGGAAGAAGCAGAGCTTCCCGACAAACGGGTCGGTTGCGATCTTAAACGCCAGCGCAGAGAACGGCTCGTTGTCATCGGAAGGCCGAGTAGTTTCCTCGCCGGTTTCCGGATCCACACCCTTGATGTCCTCGATGTCGGTCGGAGCCGGCATGAAGTCCACTACAGCGTCAAGCACTTTCTGTACGCCTTTGTTTTTATAGGAGGTACCGCAGACAACCGGGACGATGGTGTTCGCCAGGGTGCCTTTCCGCAGGCCTCTCTTGATTTCCTCGATGGTGAGTTCTTCGCCCTCGAGGTATTTTTCCATGAGTTCCTCATCCTGCTCGGCGACCGCTTCGATCATGGCCGCACGGTATTCCTCCGCCTTTTCGCGCATATCCTCCGGGATATCCTCAACGCGCATATCGGTGCCCATATCGTCGTAATAAACGTCCGCGTTCATTTCAACGAGGTCGATTACGCCGCGGAAGGTTTCCTCTGCGCCGATCGGCAGCTGGATCGGAACAGCATTGCACTTCAGACGATCCTTCATCATGCCGACAACATTGTAGAAGTCCGCGCCCATGATGTCCATCTTGTTGACATACGCCATTCTCGGAACTTTGTATTTATCAGCCTGGCGCCAAACGGTTTCAGACTGTGGCTCAACGCCGCCCTTCGCACAAAATACAGTGACGGAGCCGTCGAGCACGCGCAGGGAACGCTCAACCTCAACGGTGAAGTCAACGTGGCCTGGGGTGTCGATAATATTGATTCTATGGCCCTTCCAGTAACAGGTTGTTGCAGCCGAAGTAATGGTGATACCTCTTTCCTGCTCCTGTGCCATCCAGTCCATTGTCGCCGCACCGTCGTGGGTTTCGCCCAGCTTGTGGGTTTTACCGGTATAAAACAGGATCCGCTCGGTGGTGGTGGTTTTACCTGCGTCAATGTGGGCCATGATACCAATGTTACGAGTATGCACAAGTGATGTATCTCTTGGCATAAATTCCTCCTGATTCTATGGTTCCATGTGGATTAACACTCAGAAAAGACAGATTCCAAAAGGGAACCGGCCTACCATCTGTAGTGCGCGAAAGCTTTGTTTGCTTCTGCCATCTTATGAGTATCTTCGCGTTTCTTGCACGCGCCGCCCGAGCCGTTCATCGCGTCGAGCAGTTCGCCGGCCAGACGTTCCTTCATGGTACGTTCGCCGCGTTTTCTGGAGCTGGCGGTCAGCCAGCGCAGGCCCACGGTCTGGCGCCGTTCCGGACGGACTTCCAGCGGGACCTGGTAGGTAGCGCCGCCGACCCGGCGGGCTTTAACCTCTAATACAGGCATGATGTTTTCCATTGCGGCTTCAAAGACTTCCAAAGCCTCTTTGCCGGATTTTTCCGCTACGATTTCAAATGCACCGTAGACAATTTTTTGAGCAACGCCTTTTTTACCATCCAGCATGATACTGTTGATCAGTCGCGTCACCTGTTTGGAATTATAAAGTGGATCTGGCAAAACGTCACGTTTTGCAATATTACCTCTTCTTGGCACTTTGCTTCCCTCCTTCATATAATGATATCATCGGTACTCGAAAGGTTTGGCTTCCGTTTGACCAATGCAGAGGCCTTCTATATAGAAAATGCCGCTACAATGGGCAGAATTGACGGTTTTAAGTTATTTCTTTGCCGCACCTGCTTTTGGACGTTTCGCACCATATTTGGAACGGGACTGATTCCGGTTGTTTACACCCTGGGTATCGAGTGTACCGCGGATGATGTGGTAACGCACACCGGGCAGGTCCTTAATACGTCCGCCGCGAATCAGAACAACGCTGTGTTCCTGCAGATTGTGGCCGATTCCCGGGATATACGCGGAAACCTCCTGCTGGTTGGTCAGCTTAACTCTGGCTACCTTACGGAGCGCCGAGTTCGGCTTTTTCGGGGTCATGGTTCTTACGACTGTGCAGACGCCGCGTTTCTGAGGGGAGCTCAGGTCGATGCTGTCCTTCTTCATGGAGTTGTACCCCTTCTGAAGAGCGGGAGCAGTGGACTTTTTCTCCATAACGGCTCTCCCTTTTCTGACGAGCTGGTTAAAAGTTGGCATTGTCGCACCTCCTTCTTTTTTTCATTCAAATTTATAATCAGACGGCGAAAAGGCCGCCCAATTAGCAAAAAAATACAGCGGGAAGCCGGGATTTTCCGAAACTTCCTCAACTTATCTAAGTAAACACTATTTTCCGGGTTTTGTCAATAGTCAAATTCCCGAAATCCGGCATGGCGGCGAAAAAAAATCTGACGATTTGAAAAAATACGAAAAAGGAGCCGCACAGGCTCCTTTTCCAGAGTCAGGGCACTGATGCGCACTGACTGTATTCTTTCCATTCCAAACCGGATTATACATCCGAAGCCGCCGGTTCCAGTTCGGGGATCTCGGCGTCTACCACCGCGCTGTCCACGGTAGAGCGTACTTCGACATTGCGGTAGCAGTTCATCCCGGTGCCGGCCGGGATCAGCTTGCCGATGATGACGTTTTCCTTCAGGCCCATCAGCGGATCGACCTTGCCTTTGATCGCCGCTTCGGTCAGCACGCGGGTCGTTTCCTGGAAGGAGGCTGCCGAAAGGAAGCTGTCGGTTGCCAGCGAAGCCTTGGTAATACCCAGCAGCACCGCATTGTACTCGCATTCCTTCAGGCCGGCTTCGCCTGCGGCTGTCCGTTCCCGGACAATACGGTTGGCTTTTTCCACCTCGCCGCGGTCCGCCAGCGAACCAGGCAGCAGATGGGTGCTTCCCGCGTCGATAATCCGGACCTTCCGCATCATCTGGCGCACGATAACCTCGATGTGTTTATCGTTGATATCAACACCCTGCATCCGGTATACCTTCTGTACCTCGGAGTTCAGGTAGTTCTGCACTTCCTGCTCGCCCCGGATTGCCAGGACGTCATGCGGGTTGACGCTGCCTTCGGTTAGGGACTGGCCTTTTTCCACCCAGTCGCCCTCATGCACCTTGATCCGGTAGCCGTAGGGCACTGCATAAGAGCGTTCGTCCCCGTCGGTCGCCGTCACGAAAACGTGGCGGGTGCGCTTGATCTCCTCCATCCGGACGCGGCCGGCAATTTCGGTGAGGATCGCCGCATTTTTCGGGCGGCGGCCCTCGAACAGTTCCTCGACGCGGGGAAGACCCTGGGTAATATCCTCCGCCGATGCGATACCACCGGTATGGAAGGTACGCATGGTGAGCTGGGTACCCGGTTCACCGATGGACTGCGCCGCGATAACGCCAACCGCCTCGCCGATGGATACCGCCGCACCGGTTGCCAGGTTCGCACCATAACACCGGGTGCAGATCCCCTGTTCCGATTCACAGGTCAGGATCGAACGGATCATCACGGATTTGACCCCGGTACGGATGATCTTATCCGCGTCGAACTCATCCATCAGCTTATCCTTGGAAACCAGCAGCTCGCCGGTTTCCGGATGGCAGAAGTCCTCCAGCAGGTAACGGCCGATCAAGCGGTCCTTAAACGGCTCGATGACCTCCTTGCCCTCCGCCACTTCATAGACCTCAATACCGTGCTTGGCGCCGCAGTCGTCCTGCCGGATGATGACATCCTGAGAAACGTCTACCAGACGGCGGGTCAGATAGCCGGAGTCTGCCGTTCTCAGCGCAGTATCCGCCAAGCCCTTCCGCGCGCCGCGGGAGGAGATGAAGTATTCCAGGATATTCAAGCCTTCACGATAGTTGGAGCGGATCGGGACCTCAATTGTGACACCCGAAGTGTTCGCGATCAGGCCGCGCATCCCGGCCAGCTGGCGCAGGTTGTTGATGGAACCGCGGGCCCCGGAATCAGCCATCATATAAATCGGATTGAACTGGTCCAGGTTGTCCTGGAAGGCTTCGGTTACTTTGTCCGTCGTATTGTTCCAGGTCCGCAGAACCATGCTGCTCCGTTCCTCGTTGGTAATCAGACCCATATTGAAATTATCGGTAATAACTTCGATTTCAGCCTCTGCCTGTGCCAGCAGTTCTTTCTTCTGGGGCGGGATCACAGCGTCGCAGACCGCAACGGTGATAGCGCTCTTGGTGGAATACTTGAACCCGAACGCTTTGACCTTATCCAGCATCTCGGCGGTCAGCGCAGGGCCATGCAGGCGGATACAACGGTCGATAATCTGGCCCAGCTGCTTTTTCTTGACAATAAAATTGATTTCCAGCGCAAATTCATTGGCGGAATTGGTGCGGTCGACAAAGCCCAGATCCTGCGGGATATTCTGGTTGAAGATCACCCGGCCCATGGTCGTGTCGATAATCTTGCTGACCGATTTATCCCCGATCTGCTTGGTCATCCGGATCCGGATCTTGGAATGGAGGGTGATCGCGCCTTCATTATAGGCCATCATCGCCTCATCCACATCCCGGAAGACCTTGCCCTCGCCGGGCTCGCCGTCCTTGACAATGGTCAGGTAGTAGGAGCCCAGGATCATATCCTGGGTCGGGACAGTGACCGGACGGCCGTCCGATGGTTTCAGGATGTTGTTCGCCGCCAGCATCAGGAAACGGGCCTCGGCCTGTGCTTCCGCAGAAAGCGGGACATGAACCGCCATCTGGTCGCCGTCGAAGTCCGCGTTATACGCGGTGCAGGCCAGCGGGTGCAGCTTGAGTGCGCGGCCCTCGACCAGGATCGGCTCGAAAGCCTGGATCCCCAGGCGGTGCAGGGTCGGCGCACGGTTCAGCAGGACCGGATGATCCTTGATGACGATTTCCAGCGCGTCCCAAACCTCGTCCTTGGCGCGTTCCACCATCTTGCGGGCGGATTTGATATTATTGGAAATGCCGGTTTCCACCAGCCGTTTCATCACGAACGGCTTGAACAGTTCCAAGGCCATTTCTTTCGGCAGACCGCATTGATACATCTTCAGATCCGGGCCGACGACGATAACCGAACGGCCGGAGTAATCCACGCGCTTACCCAGCAGGTTTTGCCGGAAACGGCCCTGTTTGCCCTTGAGCATATCCGACAGGGATTTCAGCGGGCGGTTGTTCGGCCCGGTGACCGGGCGGCCGCGGCGGCCGTTGTCGATCAGGGCGTCTACCGACTCCTGGAGCATCCGTTTTTCGTTCCGGACGATAATGTCCGGCGCGCTGAGCTCAAGCAGGCGTTTCAGGCGGTTGTTCCGGTTGATGACCCGGCGGTACAAGTCGTTCAGGTCCGAAGTCGCAAACCGTCCGCCGTCCAGCTGGACCATCGGGCGGATATCCGGCGGGATAACCGGGACAACGTCCATAATCATCCATTCCGGACGGTTGCCGGAGGATCGGAATGCCTCTACAACCTCCAGCCGTTTCAGATAGCGCACCCGTTTTTGCCCGGTCGCACTTTCCAGCACGGATTTCAGCTCTGCCGCCAGCTTATCCAGATCGATTTCCGCCAGCAGCTCCTTGATCGATTCCGCGCCCATGCCAGCGCGGAAATCATCCTCGTATTTTTCGCGCATATCGAAATATTCCGCTTCGGTCAGCAGCTGGCCTTTTTCCAGGATGGTATCGCCCGGATCCAGGACAATGTATTTTGCAAAATAGATGACCTCTTCCAGCCGTCTGGGGGAAATATCCAGCAGCAGGCCCATCCGGGAAGGGATCCCCTTAAAATACCAGATATGGGAAACCGGGGCCGCCAGCTCAATATGGCCCATCCGCTCGCGGCGAACCTTGGAACGGGTGACCTCAACGCCGCACTTGTCGCAGATTTTACCCTTAAAGCGCAGCCGTTTATATTTCCCGCAGTGGCATTCCCAGTCCTTCTGCGGCCCAAAAATACGTTCGCAGAACAGACCGTCCCGTTCGGGCTTGAGGGTCCGGTAATTGATCGTTTCCGGCTTTTTGACCTCGCCATAGGACCATTCTCTGATCTGATCCGGGGAAGCCAGGCCGATCTTTATCGATTCAAATGTATTAAACTCCATATTCAGACCCCTTTCGCTTAAAATAATGATTCATCCGACTCCATTTCCAGGCTGTCGTCCGATCCGTCCAGATCAAAGTCATAGCCGTCGTCTTCCATTTCGACCTCGTCGCTGTCCTCTACCGAGTAACCGTCGAAGTCGCCGTCCTCCACATAATCCTCTTCCATGCTCGGCTGGAACCCAATATCGTCGTCCTCAAAGGTCTGCTTGAGGTCGATTTCCTGGTTATCCTTATCCAGCACCTTCACATCCAGCGCCAGGGACTGCAGCTCTTTAATCAGCACCTTGAAGGACTCGGGGATACCCGGTTTCGGCACATTCTGGCCCTTGACGATGGATTCATAGGTCTTGACGCGACCCTCGACATCGTCCGACTTGACCGTCAGGATCTCCTGCAGGGTATACGCCGCGCCGTAAGCCTCCAGCGCCCAAACCTCCATCTCACCGAAGCGCTGGCCGCCGAACTGGGCTTTACCGCCGAGCGGCTGCTGGGTAACCAGCGAGTAGGGCCCGGTGGAACGGGCATGGATCTTATCGTCAACCAGGTGGTGCAGCTTCAGGTAGTACATATAGCCCACCGTGACGCGGTTGTCAAACAGCTCGCCGGTACGGCCGTCGTAAAGTTCGGTTTTGCCGTCCTCCGCCAGCCCTGCTTCACGCAGGCAGTCGCGGATATCCGACTCGTGCGCGCCGTCGAAGACCGGCGTCATCATCTTCCAGCCCAGCGCCATCGCGGCCCGGCCGAGATGCACCTCAAGCACCTGCCCAATGTTCATACGGGAGGGGACGCCCAGCGGGTTCAGCACGATATCCAGCGGCCGTCCATCCGGCAGGAAGGGCATATCCTCCTGGGGCAGGATGCGGGAAACGACACCCTTGTTCCCGTGGCGGCCCGCCATCTTATCGCCGACCGAAATCTTGCGCTTCTGCGCGATATAACAGCGGACGACCATATTGACCCCAGGGTTCAGCTCGTCGCAGTTTTCCCGGGTAAAGACCTTGACATCCACAATGATGCCGCTTTCGCCATGCGGGACCTTCAGCGAGGTATCCCGGACTTCGCGGGCCTTTTCGCCGAAAATGGCCCGGAGCAGCCGCTCCTCGGCGGTCAGCTCAGTTTCACCTTTCGGGGTGACCTTGCCAACCAGAATATCGCCGGAGCGCACCTCTGCGCCGACCCGGATCACGCCGTTTTCATCCAGATCCTTGAGGGCGTCCTCGCCGACATTCGGGATATCGCGGGTAATTTCCTCCGGCCCCAGCTTGGTATCGCGAGCTTCGGTTTCGTATTCTTCAATATGAATCGAGGTATACACATCGTCCCGGACAATCTTTTCATTGATCAGGATGGCGTCCTCGTAGTTGTAGCCCTCCCAGGTCATGAACCCGATCAGCGCATTTTTACCCAGCGAAATCTCGCCGTTGCAGGTAGCCGGGCCATCCGCGAGGACGTCGCCCTTTTTGACTTGCTGGTTCTTGGAAACGATGGGGCGCTGGTTGGTGCAGGTGCCCTGGTTGGAGCGTTTGAATTTGGTCAATGCGTAAGCATGGAGCGCGCCGGATTCATCTTTGACAACGACTTCATCCGCGCTGACTTTCTCGATAATACCATCCTGTTTCGCCAGTACGCAGACACCGGAGTCCACCGCCGCCTTGTACTCCATGCCGGTGCCGACAACCGGGGCTTCGGTTTTCAGCAGCGGCACGGCCTGGCGCTGCATATTGGAACCCATCAGCGCACGGTTGGCGTCGTCATTTTCCAGGAAGGGGATCATCGAAGTCGCCACGGACACAACCATCCGCGGGGAAATATCCATATAGTCTACATTTTCACGTTCCGTTTCCAGGATTTCATCCCGGTAGCGGGCATTGACGCGCTTCCGGGCGAAGGTCCCTTCCTCGGTCAGGGGTTCATTCGCCTGGGCAACGACATACTCGTCCTCAACATCGGCGGTCATATAGACGACCTCGTCAAAGACCTTGCCGGTTGCCTTATCTACCCGGCGGTAGGGCGCTTCAATGAAGCCGTACTGGTTCAGCCGCGCAAAGGAAGCCAGATAGGAGATCAAGCCGATGTTCGGACCCTCAGGGGTTTCGATGGGGCACATCCGGCCGTAGTGGGTATAATGAACGTCGCGGACCTCGAAGGACGCGCGGTCACGGGACAAACCACCCGGGCCCAACGCCGAAAGACGGCGTTTGTGGGTCAGCTCTGCCAGCGGGTTGGTCTGATCCATAAACTGGGAAAGCGGCGAAGAACCGAAAAACTCTTTAATCGAAGCCACCACCGGACGGATATTGATCAGCGCCTGCGGGGTGATGACGTCCATATCCTGTACCTGAAGGGTCATCCGCTCCCGGATCACCCGCTCCATCCGGCTGAAACCGATCCGGAACTGGTTTTGCAGCAGCTCGCCCACGGTACGGATCCGGCGGTTGCCCAAATGGTCAATATCGTCCACGGTGCCGACCCCGTAAACCAGGTTGTTCATATAGTTGATCGACGCGAAGATATCGTCCTTGATGATATGCTTGGGAATCAGCTCGTTGATCCGCTCCTTGACCATGGCAGTCTGAGCTTCAAGGGTATCTGCCTGCTCCAGGATATCCATCAGGATTTTATAGCGGACTTTTTCATAAACGCCGCATTCCTCTTTGTCAATACCCTCGATGAAGTCCTCGATGTCCACCATGCCGTTGGAAATGACCTTCACTACACGGTTTCCTTCCTCTACGGAAAGGAAAACCGTATCCACGCCAGACCGCTGGATACGCTCAGCGGTTTCACGGGAGATTTTCTGGTCTTTTTCAGCCAGGACCTCGCCGGTCAGCGGGTCGATTACCGGCTCTGCGGCAGTCTGCCCGACCAGCCGGGTCTGGAGCTGGAGCTTTTTATTGTATTTGTACCGGCCTACCTTGGAAAGGTCGTACCGGCGTTCGTCAAAGAGCAGGGGAACAATATGCTTCACCGCGGATTCGATGGTCGGCGGCTCGCCCGGACGCAGCTTGCGGTAAACCTCCAGCAGCGCCTCATCCCCGTTTTTGCACATATCCCGGTTGTTGATGGTCGCCATGATCCGCTCGTCTTCACCGAAGATTTCGTAGATTTCGTGGCTGCTCCCCTCTATACTGCTCAAGCCCAGCGTAAAGTCCTCCGAGATGTCCTCGCTTTTTACGTCGTCCCGCACCCGGAGCAGGGCGCGGATCAGGGTTGTGATCGGAATTTTGCGGTTTTTATCAATCCGGACATAGAAAAAGTCGTTGGAGTCGGTTTCGTATTCCAGCCAGGCCCCGCGGTTGGGGTTGATGGTGGAGGTATACAGCTTTTTGCCGGTTTTATCGTAGGAATCATTGAAATAAACGCCGGGAGAACGAACCAGTTGGGAAACGATGACCCGTTCCGCACCGTTGATGACAAAGGTGCCGCTTTCGGTCATCAGGGGGAAATCGCCCATGAAGATTTCCTGCTCCTTGACCTCGCCGGATTCCTTATTCAAAAGCCGCGCTTTGACGCGAAGAGGAGCTGCATAGGTAACGTCGCGTTCTTTGCATTCCGCGACCGAATATTTCGGCTCGTCATCCAAACGGTAATCCACAAAGTCCAAAATCAGGTTGCCGGTGTAATCGGAAATGGCCGATACATCTGCAAAAACCTCTTTCAGGCCCTGTTTCAAAAACCACTCGTATGAATTTTTCTGCACTTCGATCAGGTTGGGCATTTCCAACACTTCGTTGATTTTTGCAAAGCTCATGCGGGTGTTCGTGCCTAATTGAACAGGCTTGACATTTACCATAGGCTTATCACTCCATTCATTTATTTCAAACCGTCTGTGCGATATGTAGAAATTCCCGAGTTTGATTCGCCGAAATTCTACAAATTGGTGTTGCAATTTTCGATTGGATATGATATACTTCTTAAGGAGAAAGGGTATATCAGTCCATATTGATACAGTATACTATTATATTACAAACCAAAGGGCTTGTCAAGCCTTTTGGTTCCATCTTTTTCCTAAAAAACCGCACAAAAAACAGGGCCGGATTTCCGTCCCTGTTTTTTTCTTTCATAATTAAAAAAGTTTTTCCTAGAATGGGTACAGCTTCTTAGAATCCAAGGCGCCGCTGCTCCGCTTCCAACGCGGCATAAATCCGGCGCAGGATCTGCCGCTGTTCCCTCAGCTTCTGCGGATCGCGCGGCGCACTGAGCAAAAATTCTGCCTGTTCCCGCAGCTCGGGCGGGCAAAAGCGCAGCGCCGCCAGCTGCTTTTCCAGCTTTTTGTCCCCTGTATAAAAAACGCCGTTCAGCGCCAGCACAACCTGCACCATATCCAGCACGGTTGCCGTTACAATCGGCCCGGCGAACCAGATATCAGCCCGTTCAATGGCCGAATCATAATGGAAATTTTCCAGCCACATCCCGGACCTTCCCATAAATTCCGAAAGGATCGCCTGCCGCAGCAGCGGGGGATATTCCGCCGCACGCGCTTTCCATCCGGCAAGAATCCCGTAGGGGTCCTCCACAGACCGGATAAAATTCACTTCGGACAGGCAAACATAGGTGTAGTATCCATGGGTGGTCCAGGTCGCCGGCAGCACCTCGAACTCCCCCTTCAGCGCCCGGGAAAGGCTTTCTTCCATGCTGTCGATCCAGCGCACCGTCACTTCGACCGGCGTGCCGCGAAATCGGAAATCCATCCCGCCGCCCCAAGGGCCGTCTTTCAGATCCGGGCTGATCCACATCCCGCATCCTGCGTCGGCAATAGACTCAATGATCCGTTTCCGCTCCTCATAGGGCTTGGGATTCTCCAGGAACAGGAAGAAGTCCAGGTCCGACCCCTTGTCTGCCGTCCCTTTGGCATACGAGCCGGCCAGCGCCAGGGCATACCGTCCTGTCAACACAGTCCTCAAGACAGCGGCTATTTCCGCTGCTTTCTCCGGAACCGGCATCTTTTACAGCCTCCCCATCAGGAAGGTGATGTAGCTCATAAAGTGGGCGAATACAATTCCCGGTTCTTCCAGATCCGGGTTCCAGCGTTTCACCCATTCCAGGGAAACCGTCCCGTCATACCCGTTTTCTTTGAGCACCTTGAGCGCGTCGAATACCGGGACATCACCGTAACCCATCATCCGGTAAGCGATCACCCCGTCATGGCTGACGCTGTCCTTCACATGGATGTACCGGACATACCGCCCGATATTGCGGAAGGTTTCATGCGGATCCTCCCCAAAAAAGCGGAACGGATGATGAATATCCCACAAAACGCCCTTGTTTTTGCTGTCAACCCGCTCGATAAAATCCAGCATGGCCTCGGAATCCGCCAATACGCCGTTGGTTTCGATCAGGGGAGTAACCCCCTTCCCCTCGGCATAGCGGCACATTTGCTCATAGAGCGTGCGCCCCTGTTCCAGGTCGCATTCTTCCGGCTGGGGATGGTTGGTAATCATGATCCGGACATAGGGGCAACCCAGCTTCTGCGCCAGATCGACATACCCCTGCGCTTCCTCCACCGGGTTTTCGTAAGGGATCCCAACCGAGATATTGCTGGTCAGCATGGAAATCCCCATCCCGGCCGCGTTCAGTTTATCCATGGTTTTTTCAATATGCTCTGCGTCAAATGCGCGGATTTTCGTCACATTGAGCTGGTTTGCCACCCCGCGCACCTCAATCCCGTGGAATTTCAGGTCGCACGCCGTGGAGAAAATGTCGCTCCAGCGCCAGTCCGGACAGCCAAGCGTAGAAAATGCCAGTTTCATATAGAAAGCCTCCCTGATGGTTACGCGGTTTCAATCGCGTTTGCTTTTTGAAGGTTAAGGGTCTCGACTGCCCATTCCCGCAGTTTGAATTTCTGGATCTTCCCCGAAGCCGTCATGGGGAACTGCTCCATAAATTCTACATACCGCGGGACTTTATGACGGGCCATATTCTCTTTAATCATAGCCCGAACCTGCTCCGCTGTCAAGCAGGCTCCTTTTTTCAAGATGACGCAGGCCATGACCTCCTCGCCGTACTGCTCGCTTGGGACGCCGATGACCTGGACATCCTGCACCTCGTCCACCGTATAGAGGAATTCCTCGATCTCCTTGGGATAGATATTCTCCCCGCCCCGAATAATCATATCCTTGAGCCGGCCCGTCACCTTATAATAGCCATGCTCGTCTACCTCGCAGAGATCACCGGAATGGAGCCAGCCGTCCTCGTCGATCGCCTGTGCGGTGGCTTCTTCCATTTTATAATACCCCTTCATGATATTATATCCCCGGGCGCAGAATTCGCCTTGCTTGCCCGGCCCCAGGGTTTCCCCGGTTTCCGGATCTACAATTTTGCATTCAATCTGGGGCAGGGCTTTCCCGACGGTCGACACCCGGCGCTCAATCGAATCATCCGTGGTTGTCATGGTGCAGACCGGGGAAGCTTCGGTTTGGCCATACGAAATCGTGATTTCCTTCATTCCCATTTCATCGATCACCTGCCGCATCACCTTGATCGGGCAGGGAGAACCCGCCATAATCCCGGTACGGAGCCTTGGGAAACGGTAGCTTTTGAAATCCTTATGCTCCAGCGCCGCAATATACATGGTGGGTACCCCATGAACCGCCGTACACTCCTCGTCCTGGATCGCGCGCAGGAAATCCAGCGGGCGGTAGGATTCCAGCGGGACCATGGAAGACGCATGGGTCAGGCAGGCCATCACCGCCAAGACCAGCCCGAAGCAGTGGAAAAACGGCACCGGGATGCAGAGCTTATCCTCATGGGTAAACTTCATGCAGTCGCCGATGGATTTGCCGTTGTTGACAATGTTGTAATGGGTCAGCATAACTCCCTTTGGGAACCCGGTAGTACCGGAAGTATACTGCATATTGATGACATCATGTTCATCCTGCTCCGCCTTGAGCGCCTGATATTCCGCATCCGGGACTTTCCGGGCGCGTTCAAACAGCTCGTTGAAAGGCATCATGCCGGCAGGCGCTTCGTCCCCTTGAAGGATAATGGATTTCAGGAAAGGGAGCATGGGGAAGTCCAGTTGATTCGGAACCTGGTTTTTCAAAGTAGGGCAAAGCTCATTCACAATCGCTATGTAGTCCGCATCCTTGAAGCCGCGGGTCATCACCAGCGCCTTGGTATCGGATTGGCGAAGCAGGTATTCCAGCTCGAATACCTTGTAGTTGGTGTTCACCGTTACCAGCACCGCGCCGATCTTCGCGCAGGCGAACAAGGTCAGCAGCCATTCCGGAACATTGGTGGCCCAGATTGCCACGTGGTCGCCCTTGACAATGCCAATTTCCAGAAAGCCTTTGGCGACCTCGTCTACCTCAGCGTTAAAATCTTTCCAGGTGCGGAAATAATCCCGGTCAATATACTTGACCGCCTGCCGGTCCGGGAAACGGGCGGCGACTTCTTCCAGCAATTCGCCTACAGTTTGGTTCATCATTTCATTGTTGCTGTTCATGATTTGCTCCTCCTTTTTGTCCGGCGGACATCCGGGAGCGGAAACAAAAAAGCTCCCGTCCCCTGTACAACGACAGGAGACGAAAGCCTAGCTTCCGCGGTACCACTCCGGTTGACAGGAACCATGGCCCCTGCCCGCTCTGATCACATCCGTTTGAATGCTATTCCGTATATCGGCGGAATACCCGTCCGCGCCTACTCCTCCTGGTTTCGGGCGGCTGCTCCAAGGTCAGTTCATCCAGATTCCCCTGCCGCGCTCGCAGCGTCCGGCGGCTCTCTGAAAAAGGGAAAAGGGATTACTATTCCTTATCTTCGCATTGCTTTATCAAATTGAAGTATGAAACATATTATAAGCATCCCACTCCATTTTGTCAAGGGCTTTTAGGATTTTTTATGCCTGCTTCATCAAAAAGCAGTGTCAAGAGCACAATTAGTTAAGGGGGATTTCACCTTAAAGACGAAATTCCCCCGATAAACTTCATTTTACCGCAAAACAGCCTGTCATCTGGTTTTCAAACGCTCCAGAATCCAAAATGTGACCGGCTTAAAAATAACATAGAGGCCATAGCCCAGCGCTCCGCCGACCACATTCGTGATCAGATCCGTGATATCCGAAGATCGGTCAAAAAACGGCTGTAACAGCTCAATACCCAGGCTCATCAAAAAGCAAAAAAACACCGTCACACCGAATTTGGCCCTTTTGTCCCGGGTCAGCGGAAACAGGAACCCGAAGGGCAGAGTCATGACAACGTTCAAGAATACCTGTCTTAAAAAGTCCCCTCTCCCCAAAGAAACGTCGATAAACGGTACCAGATTCATGGATTTATAGGGATGATCCAGCATGGATGGGATGGATACAACCACCGGCATCATGGTAAAATAGAGGACCAGAGAGAGATATGCATACATGAGGGTGTTAATAAGCAGGCTGCCTCTGCCTTGGGTTTTCCACCTCTTAAAAAAGACGAAAGCATATAGGAAAACCAGCACTGTAAAATCTATGAAATATTTTATCAGGTACTTCATTGTACTACTTCTTTTCACTTACTGTACTCGGCGTGTTCTTTGTTCATCTTAACTGTATTTGTTTAAATTTTCTGCAAATACACGCCTATTTTTACTTCAATTACATCATTTATTATGGCTTGCTGATTTTCTGTTGCCAAAATGTTGCCACGCATTTATTATAGCAAATCCCGGCAATTTATCAACCTATTTTTGAAATGTTACGCAATAAAATTCGCTTTTAGCAATAAAGGATTGCAATATAACCAAAGTCTATTTTCTAATTGAACCACCTTATAAAATAAGGCTTACAAAAGTCCTAAAGTGTAATACAACACTACCTTCTTCTTAGCTACCCTTATTACATGGTGCTAGCACCATGTTCTTTATTTCATTAAGGAAAATTCAGTAAATCATTCACTCCACACATACAATTTGAAATTAATTATTTACTCGCTACAATAGTAAAC
The DNA here is from genome assembly GCA_947649285.1 of uncultured Clostridia bacterium. GTDB lineage: Bacteria > Bacillota > Clostridia > Oscillospirales > Ruminococcaceae > Paludihabitans. The sequence goes on along the minus strand of CANSRB010000018.1, from coordinate 7,275 downwards.
TCTCCCGGTATCTTTTCATTTGTCCACGCAGGATGTTCATCAAACTTTTTTAACATAAAACCGCTATTTATGACTGAATTGATAATCTCACTAATTGTATACTTTCTATAACTGCATTTAGGCATCTGTTTGCGAATATTTTCTTCAAAAAAAAACGGGCATGTGCCATTTCTCCTTCAAAAATTTCCTTTGAGAAATAACTCATAGTTGGTTGTTCAAAATTCAATATATCTGATATTTTTGTAAATGGATGAAAATCACTACATATCATTTTTCCACTGTCTTTCAATAACGAATACATAATACACATAAATTCATCAATATCATGAAAGTAATGTAATACTCCTCCTTCCATAAACACTACGTCAAAGTAATTCACATACTTCTCTATATCTATTTCCAATATATCACATACTTCAAATTTCAAATCAACTTTTGCGGCAGCTGCTACTTCAAGCGCATATTTCTTATTATCTTCTGAAATATCAAAAACAGTAACTTCTGCTCCTAAAATGGCTAAGGGAACAGCCTTCTTTCCGCAAGAACCACATATGTTTGCCGCTTTAATACCGTCATAAGTATCAAAATAGTCAGAATATCTTTTCAACATTCCTATAGGATTTTCCAAGTCCCTTTTTGCCCTATCAACCGGTGTACCTGATTGTTTCACCCAAAACTCATACGCATTATATTCCCATGCCTTTTTATTTTGAATACTATAATCTATCATCTCTAAATATCTCCCATTGCTTAATTTGCAGATATAATTATACTGCTTCCTTTTATCGCTCTCGCAACTCCTTAATCATTTCATAGCACTTCCTTGTATATTCTATAAAGGAAGAAATATTACTTAACATTCCCTGTTGTAATCTATCACTTGTTTTTACTGCAAGATTAAATTGCTCTTGTGTAATATCTTTCTTTGACAATGCTTCTTCCAGTTCGTCCATGTCATCAACTATAATTGTTCCATCCGGATAAACTACCAAATCTAAATATAAATCATCAAAATATGGCATCCCATCTACATCGATGCCTTGTTTTGCTATCATATCTATATACCACAGCAGAACCTTTTCATTTTCATCCATCATAGCTGTTATACAATACCAATCATTCTGTGGCAAGATTGACAGCCATTTTCTTCCTTTATCACAGACTACAATATCTTCTCCGTTAAATTTCCAAGTCTGTATTTTACTTACCGCTTTAATATCTATAAAACCAATATATCCATTAAGCAATTCCGAGTTTACCGTTTTCCCAAATATGTCTTTAGAAATAATACATTTCCACTCATCATATGATAACCGACTTCTTTTCATAAGTTCTTACCTCACATAATCCAAATATATAGATATGATTATATCACTTCTCATTTCTATTTTCCACAAAAATACAGGGCATAGCAACCGCTACGCCCTACATTTTTTATCGCTCCAACAATTTCTCAATCTTCCATTTCTGCCCTTTCAAGTCATTCTGCTTCTCATACAGACTATTTCGCTCTTTGCTAAGTTCTTTCATACGCTCCTGCTGACCGATCACCGCCTTTCCGGCCTGTGTCATTTTGCCACAAATGAACTGTCAGCCATGTAATCGATGATGAAACCACCGAATACATTACATCTCATGAAAGGCTTAAGGGCGCCCCGTCCCGCAAACCGATAGGAGTACCAACCCCCGAGCGGTCGGAACATTCCTCCGGCGCCGACCGGAGCGGCCCAACCGCAGGAAAGTTTTCCCACTGTCCACCATGTGAGGATTCCCAGGGGGCTCCCACCCTGGGCGGTTTTCTTTACCCTCCTTTTCTTTGAGCGCTCAAAGAAAAGGAGGGGCCCGACGCGGGGCGGCATGAGCCTCGCATTTGGATCGCGGGTCTGCCGCGCAGGGGCGTGGATTACAGCCCCGCAAATCAACAGGACGCAAAATCGCAGGGTACAGCCCTGCCTTCGGATCTCCCAAGGCGGCAGAACGCAACGTCAGGAACCCTCTGAATTACATCCCGCCGCGCGGGGGCTCCTCCGCCAAAGGCAGGGTAAACCAAAAGGTGCTTCCCACCCCCAGCGCGCTCTGCACGCCGAACCGGGAACCGTGCGCAATCAGGACCGCTTTGACAATCGAAAGCCCCAGCCCGGTGCCCATCGCCTTCTGTTCCGTTTTGCGGTAGGGTTTGTAGTAGCGATCCCAGATCAGGGGAAGGTCTTCCGCTGCAATCCCCTTCCCGGTATCCGCCACCTCGACCCGGACAGCCCCTTTCCAGAAATAAACCCGCAGGGTAATCCGTTTGACCTCGCCAATATGGTTGACCGCATTATTCACCAGATTATACACTACCTGGCCGATCCGGACCTCGTCGCCGAACGCCCAGAATTCCCGATCCGCCTCCATCCGGAACTCGAATCCCCGGGTCTGCTCCAAAAGCTGAAACCGTGAAAGGATTTCCCGCAGCCGGGCTGTCAATGGGAAAGGCGCCGGATTGATCGGGGATCTCCCCGCCTGAAAGAGGGAAAGGTCCAGCACATCGTTCACCAGGGCGCTCAGATGATCCACTTCATCCACAATAATATCCAGCTGCTGTTCCCGCATGGGCTTGTTCTCACCCGTAATATCCTTGATGGTTTCCGCATATCCCCGGATCATAGTCAGAGGGGTGCGGATATCATGGGAAATATTGGCCACCAGCTCCCGTTGAAGCAGGTTGACTTTCGCAATTTCATGGGACATCCGGTTGAAGTTCTCGCCCAAATCCCCGATTTCGTCATTGCTTCTGATCTCGACCCGGACATTGTTATTCCCGGCGGCAATCTCCTGCGCCGCATAGGAAAGCTGCGTCACCGGACGGGTAATGGAGCGCGCAACAAAAAAGGCAACCGCCGTCGCCACCCCGATCAGGAAAATGGAAATCAGCATCAGCTGATCCCGCACAACATCCGCAGCTTCCTGCACCGGGGCCAGCGCTTGCGTGACAATCACCAGATAGCCTCCATCCGCCTCCGCCGTCTGGACAAAATACTGTTTGCCCTGCTTTGAATCGGCCAGCATGGAACGCGGCTCCTGGTTGAAATAACTGCTCAGCACCTCCAGCCGGTTCCCAGATCCCTGATGAATATAACAATTATAAGGAAGCCCTTCATAGGTGACAATTTCCTCCCCAAAGGAGGAATTGACATCAATGCAAAGCCCATGTTCCCCTGCCAGTGAGAGCAGCGCCTGCTGGGAATCCACCAGCCCCTTCTCGCTGACCGCAGCCTGTGCCTCGGCTACAATTTTCCGGAAGTCTTTCGCTTTCATCCGGAGATAGTAATCCTCCAGGAACACCACCTGAAACAGCCAGATGGCCCCAATCACCGCTACTACGATCAGCATAATCGCCAGCCAGACCTTGGCCATGATCCCCAGCCGGAGTTTATTCCGTTTCATCATAGCGGTATCCTACTCCCCAAACGGTTTTAATCCGGTCGCGGTATCCTTCGCCCAGGCTGCTCCGCAGCATCTTGATATGGGTGTCCACCGTCCGGGAATCCCCATAAAAATCGTACCCCCAAATCTCGTTGAGCAGGGTTTCCCGCGCCAGCACCATGCCCTGATGCCGGACAAAATAAAGCAGCAGATCAAATTCCTTGGGTGTGAGATTCAACCGTTTTCCCTCCACGGTCACCTCATAGGAAACCGGATTCACGGTCAGCCCTCCGCAGGTATAGACCCCGTCGGATTTCGGCTCGGAGGGTGGAGCCGCGCGTTTGAGCACCGCCCGGATCCGAGCCATCAGCTCCTTGGGGGAAAAGGGCTTGACCACATAATCATCCGCACCCAGGTCGAAGCCGAATATCTTATCGTATTCCTCTCCTTTGGCAGTCAGCAGGATGACCGGAACCGAGGATTTCTCGCGGATCATCCGCAGGGCGGAAATCCCATCCAGGAAGGGCATCATCACATCCATCAAAACCAGGTCGAAGCGGTCCTGGAAAAACAGGTCCACACCCGCCTGCCCGTTGGCTGCCTCCGCGTATTCATAGCCCTCAAATTGGAGATACTGCCGGATAATATCCCGGATCCGTTCTTCATCATCCACGACCAAAATTTTAGCCATTCCAAAACGCTCCTTTCCCAAACGCAAAACAGGCCCTGGGCCCCGCAAGCCCAGAACCCGCCTTGAGGATTTTTATATGAATTGTCAGTTAAAAGCAATCATCAAGCTTATTCAGCATTTTAATTTTCAAGCGCAGTTCCCGAATTATTGCCTGAAAGCAAGTCCTTACAGCGCCTCATCTTATTTTGCTGATCTGATTATAGTGGATAAATGTGTGAATTCTGTGAGGGAGAATTAAAAATTTACTCCCTTTTCGGAAAAGTGTTCGCGAAGAGATCAAACAATTTTTCGATTTTATAAATCTGATTTCTCAGCTTTATAGACAGATGTTTATAATTATCATTCCGTAACCGTCAGATAATAAAAGGTTTTTCCACCCTTTTTTCTGTGATTATTCCAGTCTTCTTCTATAGACTTCTTCACATTTTTTGAATCCAAAAAATTATTTCCTCGCTTTTTACAGTGTTCCATTAGTAATTCATCGCTGATATCAAGATATATCACCACATCACAATCTACAATAATTGTAGTGAACAACGGATGGCCGGTTTTTACTGATATTTTCTCATAGACCAGCTTATCAATAAAGTCACCGATTTCATTTGTCCAGGGTTTTTGGCTAATAAATTCGGCTTCCTCTTTGGTTAATTGCGGCCATAATTCATCGTCTAAATCTACACAACCAGGAATTTGCTTCAACAAGGTTGTCTTGCCGCAGCAAGTAGTTGCCAAAACACAGATACGCTCATTTTTATGCTTATCAAAAATTTAGTGTATTGATCGTTTCCTGAGCAGACGTTTGAATTGACATATCAGAATCCTCCTATATTTATCCCCTGGTTAATGAGTACACGTTTCCAAAAAAGGGGAAAATTTATAAATTGGCATCCGAAACCTTCTTCCACAACAGCCATTCTTTATCCAGCACGGTCGAATGCGGCTTATGCAAAAGCTCCTCACAGGGGAACTGGCCGCACCGGCCGCAAAAATCCAAGCCCTTGCTCAGGACGCAATCCCGTGAAAAACAATCCCCCTCTGTATGCGCATCCATACAGCCGCTGCAATTTCCGCTGATATAAGTAGGACAGGCCCCGCAGTAAAATCCGCATTTCCCCAGCAGTCCGCTGTTCATCTCTCTTCCCCCTGTTCTGTCATCATGCCGCGATAAATCTCCGCCTTGGGGAATCCGGAAAGACGGGCGGCTTCTTTGGCCGCTTCCGCCGCCTTCTTCCCGGATTCCGCCAGCTCCCGCCCCAGGGCGACTGCCTGCTCCAGGGTGAGGGATTCCTCCTGATCGGGGGACGCACCCTCCAGCACCAGGACGAATTCCCCCTTCAAGGTCTGATCCGTATACCGCCCGACGGCTTCCTCCAGGGTGGTGCGGACCACTTCCTCATACCGTTTGGTCAGCTCCCGGCAAAGGGAAATCCGGCGTTCCCCGCCGAAGGCTTCCCGTAAATCCTTCAGGGTCGAAAGCAGTTTATGCGGCGCTTCATAGAACACCATCGTCCGTTTTTCCTGCTTTAACCCGCTCAAATGCTCCATCCGGCCGGAACGGTTGGTGGAAAGGAACCCCTCAAACGTAAACCGGGAGGTCCTCAGCCCGCTGACCGCCAGGGCGGAAATCACCGCGCTCGGCCCCGGGATCACCGCCACCGGGATCCCCTCCTCCGCGCAGAGCCGCACGAGGTCCTCCCCTGGGTCGGAAATACAGGGCATCCCCGCATCGGACACCACCGCACAGCTTTCTCCCGACCGGATCCGTTCCGTAATCTGGCGGCCCTTTTCCCGCAGGTTATGCTCATGATAGCTGATCATCGGCTTATGGATCCCGAAATGGTTGAGCAATTTCAAGGTGACCCGGGTATCCTCCGCCGCGATAAAATCCACCTGGTTCAGGATCTCCGCCGCGCGGGGGGAAAAGTCGCCCAGATTCCCGATCGGCGTCCCTACCACATACAAAGTCCCGCTCATCCCTGCTCCTCCTCTCTGTCCGGGCGCTGATAGCTTTCCCCATACATCCGCTGCATCTCGAGGGTATACCGCCCGTTTTCATCATACACATGGAAAGGCGCTTCTACCTGTAAAAAAGGCTTCCCACCTTTTTTCCCCTCCAGCAAAAAGAGCCAGGGCGGGCTGGATGCCTTCTTCGACACCATCCGCAGCCGTTTTGGCTCAATACCGACGGCGCGCATAGCCATCATCACATCACAAAGCCGTTCCGGACGCTGGCAGAGACAAAGCCGCCCTCCATACCGCAGGAGCCGGAAAGCCGCCATACAGACATCCTCAATCCGGCAGAGGGTTTCATGCCGGGCGATCTGCTCCGCCGGGCTGCGGCTCAAGATCCCCGAATTCTCCGCCTTATAGGGAGGGTTGCAGGTCACGAGCCCGAACCCTCCCGCGGGCAATTCTGACGGAAGCTCCCGGAGATCCCCCAGCACTGGGAGAACCCGATTTTCCAGCCGGGACGCCGCGATGGACGCTTCAAACTGCCGGATCCCAAGCGGCTGGATCTCCACTCCGCAGCAAAATTCCGGTTTCCCGTCCCGCGCCCAGATCAGCGGGATAATTCCACAGCCCGTCCCCAGATCGCAGGCCGGCTCCCGGAACCGGGGCGCAGCAAAATCCGCCAGCAAAAAAGCGTCCGTGCCAAAGCTGTGCGCGTCGCTGACAGCGACGGATATCCGGCTGTTCAGCACCTGGAACCGGAACTCCGGCTCCTTTATTTCCTCATCCATGCCATCCCTCCGCTGTCATTCCCCGTCATGTTTCCGCTTTTCCCGCTGGGCGCTGATCCGCTTCATCAGCAGGTCATTACACCAGATCCCCGCAAGCCCGACCAGCCCGATCACCACAAAAATCAGGATGGTCTGGGTCCACTTCCCTTCCCCGATGGAAGCACCCGCAAAGGTAGAGGAGATGATCGACGGGATCCGCGCAATGGATACAATCAAAAAGAAAACCGCCGGCTTGATCGTGGTGAACGGCATAAAATAGGTCAGCATATCCTTCGGCGTGCCCGGGATAAAAAACAGCAGGAAAGTCATGGTTTCCAGCCGCCGGGTATCGTGCAGGAAGCGGTATTTCTCCAGTTTTTTTTCATCCATGATCCGCCCGACAAAGGAACTGCCCAGCCATCGCACCAGATAGTAGATCATGACTGTCCCCATCAGCAT
>CANSRB010000017.1 GCA_947649285.1 uncultured Clostridia bacterium | reverse complement strand
GCTGCAGCCTGCCAGGTTTTGGGAAGCAAATTGATCAAGTCCAAGTGAACCACCGAATCTACCCATCCGAACCCGACGACGCAGAGCAGCATCGCCGCTTTCCGGATCCCGCCGTCAATCCCGGCGGAAGAATTGAACTCCCGCTCTTTAATCGCGCGGAGTATCCCTAGGATCATATCCATGGAAAGCGTAACTGCCAGCAGAATGACCGCTGGGTTCCGCAGAAGGCTATCTAAAAATGTTTTTATAGGAATCAGCCCTTTCTTTATAAATTAGCGTCAAAATCAAGATATTTATTTGGTTTAATGAAAACTACCACAGGAACACCTACCGTAAATTTCGTTCTGTTAGAGGCATTTTGAACTAAGGATACATTCACAATATTGGAGTTTGTATTGACTGCATTAAAGTTGAAGTTTTCATATACTTGTTCAGATCCATATTGATAGATCGCCACTTTAGGCGGATCTATACAAGATATTCTTGGAGCAATCCGCATAGGAACCGGAAGCGGAAGTAAAAATTCTGCTTGATATTCGTGCCAGGGGATGGCAATGCCTAATGCTGTATCAGAACTTGTGTTTGCTTCTATTCCAACAAAATACCGCTGACATTTCGCTAATTCCTGCTGCTTGTGGGCGGAGGGTCATTCAGCCCCAATCCCTGTTTTCATCCTGACGAACCAAGATCTGCCGGGAACCAAGCTCCAGCTTGGCAGCGACAAGGGTAGCTTCTTGTCTTGCTGGCACAGAAATTCTCACTCCAATATATCCACCGCCCATATTCGGAGAAAATGCAATTGTCCCGATGTCCGGATCATCTTTTTAAAATATGGGAATATTGCTCATCAGTCTGGTCAGCATTAAAAATCCATTTGCAAATAAAACGGAAAAGTCAGCGTTTTTCCTATGCCGTAATTAGTCCGGATCTCCAGAACCTGTGTTATTCCCGAAGTCATTCTGTCACCGTCTGCAACACCCAATGTAACCCCCTGGTCGGATAGGGCCACTTTGTATATGCGGTATTCGTTTTCCATCTATCTATCGTAAATAAGATCTGTTCCGGATAAGATGTCTTCCTCTTTTGGTTGATCGAGTCCCAAAACACCAGTTATCCAGCAAATTAGGATTGCTCCCGGCTGACGGGGAAACAGGCGCGGCGCACTAAGCGTAAAGGTGCTTTCTCCCTGAACCCCTCTCAACCCCTCGCCAGTGATGATCGTCAGTGCTTCCACGCCGCCCGCTGTACTCCGTTGACCAATACGCGGAAGCTGCGCGGATTCCCAAAACGAAAAATCCCCGGCGTGATTGAATGCGTATGCGATGGAATATTGAATTGATGCGTGTGCGCCGAAATAGTGACTGAGTGGCTGTGGTTTTGCAGATTCACCGATGTCTATGATCCGGTATCTCTGCGGAATGCCTGTGGCTGGGGATAGAGATTTTGTGATAATGGTCAAGCAGATAGTATGGGTATGTCCCAGCTCCTCCCCGTTCGGCAAAGAGATTTGCCTATCCCCAACCTCCGGACCGCCAATATAAACTCCATCCGCCGTGGTCTCCATACCGTCGGAAGAAGTCGATGGAGGGCTTCCTCCCCCGGATGAAAAGGTAGCAGCTCCCCCTCCTCCAGCCGAGGAGATCTGCGTGGAGCCGCCTCCTAAGGAGGAAGTCTGTAATATTTACCCCCGCCCTCTATTGCCCGGGAATAAGCCATTTCGATCCGCTGCCGGTCCGCCATTTCCGCGATAGTGGAGGCGATATCCTGCGGACGGTTCGCCAGCGTAACCCGGTTCGACCCCGGATTATCTATGCTGCGGAAGATCCCGGTAATATAGCTTTTCAGCTTGGTCCCCGTTTCAAGAAAATCAATCTGTACCACTTTCCCGACCTCCGCAAGATCCAGACCGTCCTTCCCGAGCTCCGCCATCCCTACGCTGTATTCCTCATACGGCTCCTGTAAACCAGCCGGCATGGCTTCTCCAACGGCTTTCATTTCTTCGGTCAATCCATACCCGGCTGATCAATCCATATTTGGCGACAAGTTCAGAAGGTGGATAAAGATGCGGCTTGCCGTTATTGATTTCCGAAATCCCCAATTGGTTGCTCCCTTCCCCATATCCCAGCGGATAAAGCCGCATACAGATATCTTCCGGATTGCTCGCTCGGGTTAGGCTGAACAGGTTTTTTCACGCCCGGATGTAAAATCCCGGAGTCGCGGTTTTATCCAGCCGTTTCAGAAGCAGCGTCCATGGCGTTGTCCGAGTATCCGTCCGCCAGATATAATCTTCGGGAAAGCAGGTTCTCATTTTCCCAGCCGTATTCAAACTGCCTTTTGAAATCGTATTCCTCCAGGCATTCTGTAAAACACCCATCGGGCCGGTGGAAGCCCCCTGAATCTTTTCGCCCTGATCGGCAAAGGCCTTCTGTGCCTTGTTCCAATCTTCCACAGCCGATTCCAGCTTGTTTATCTGTTTCTGCTGGAGATCAAGCTGTCTTTCCATCTGCTACAGCTGCGAAATCGGGGTATTCTCTGGGTCGGAAGCATCCGGGTATTTCCCTGTCCGCAGGAATATTTCCCAGCATACCCGATTTTCGAACAGAACAGACATTTTTCGCAGGATCATCCGCCAGACCTCCCGTTCCGGGTATCCGAGCAGCGTTACCCCCCCTGAAGATCCAGAGGGGAATATCAATCACTGCCCGGCTTCGGCCTTTGGGGCGGTATCCTCGGCATTCGGCAGTGAAATTCCGAATACCTCCAGCACAGCCCGGTTGACTTCCGCAAGATTGCGGATTGTAATATGCCGTCCCACCCAAACCGGGGAAACCTTTTCCCACAAATCCGGGTCGGCAGCTCCCTCGTTATGTTCCTCTATGCTGTCGTTGACCAATATTTTAACAATTTCCGCAAAATCCTTGAGATTTTTGCTTGCTTCGAACGCCTCCGACAGGCTTCCAAAATGTTCCTGAATCTGATCGATCGCAGACAATATCAGGGCGACTTTATATTCCTTGCCGCCGAGCCGAACTCCAGAGAGGTATACTCCTGTTTGGCTTCACTTATCTGCCAATCTCCTCTGCCGGTTTCGTTATCATGGTCGTCATACCGGCTCTTTTGACCTTATTTTCAGCGCTGACCTCTGCAATCAGGATCGGTTCGCCGGCTTGCCCTTCAATCTCGGAAGAACCGTCCCACTCTGTCCATCCGGCAGCGATGTCATCATACTGGGGCAATTCCAGGCTCACACCTGTCTGATAACGGTATTCCCGTCCCGTCTCCAGCGCTGGTATGCAATCTCCTCCTTCATTTCAGACTTTTCTTAGATTCGTGCCTGGATGATTGCGCTTTATCGGCCTGTTCTTTCTCTCGCGGAACCTTTCCCTCCTTTTTTGCTTTTTCAGCGCGCAGTCCCTTAGAAAACTTCATTCCCTAGTACTCCAATCCATACACCTCCAAGACAATAATCGCACCTGTGCGGGCCTGCACAGGTGCGAAGGACATTTCCTCTTATACCTTATTATAGCATGGAATTTTCGCGCAAAACGCGCAGTTTTCAGGTTTTCACAAAATATCTGCTCAGAATAGAGCGAACGGTGCTCTCGCTGTGATAACCCATCCGCCGGCTGATCCCCTCCCAACTCAGGGGAAATTTCTGTAAATACCGGTACCGGATAATCCGCCGGACCAGACTGTCCTCAATTTGGCTGACCTCTTCCAGAACATCCGCACAAACCTTCTGCAAGTGCCGGATCTGCTGTTCCAGGTTCGCACCAGGCGCACACCCCTCTGTCCGCGCCGGATGGGATCCGAATGGAAAATCCGCGCTGGAACAGCCTGCGCCGCCTTTCTCCTCCAACCGGCATCGGGCAAGCTGATCCGCCAAATCCTGTAACTCTGCACAAATACTCCGATAATTTTTAAGGGCTTGTTTCAACTGAGCCTTTGTCAAGAATCATACTCCCTTTCTGTTTCCTGCCGGGCCTGTATCCCGCCCGTCTTCACGCTTAGAATAATCGTTCTTTCTATTTTTATTGTACTCTATTTCCTTCTAAAAAGCAAGAAAAGGAGGGTAAAAAACACATCGATTTTAACTCCCCATTCGAATACCTCCGCCAAAAATCCCGGATTGAATCCGGGATTTTTTTGTGGTAAAATAATCCTATTCCAATATTTGCAGGAGGGAAGCAACGTTGAAACAACTGATGTCCAATTTCAAGGGGTATTACAAGGAACTGATCCTCGGGCCGGTATTTAAACTGACCGAGGCGGTTTTCGAGCTGTTTGTCCCCTTAATTATGGCCCGTATGATCGACATCGGCATCGCGAACAACGATACCGGCTATATCATCCAAAACGGGCTGCTGCTGGTTTTGCTGGGTGCTTTAGGGCTTGCCGCCGCGCTCACCTGCCAGTATTTCGCCTCTCGGGTGGCGCAGGGATTTGGATACAGCCTGCGAAAAAAACTTTTTCATCATGTATTCCGCCTTTCCGAGCGGGAATACGGCAAAATCGGAACAGACTCTCTGATTACCCGATTGACCAACGACGTCAACCAGGTGCAGACCGGCGTGAATATGTTCATCCGGCTGGCGATCCGGGCGCCGTTCCTGGCAATTGGGTCGATCATCATGGCCATGACCATCAATCTGAAAATCGGGCTGATTTTCCTGATCTCCACTCCGCTGATCGTGCTGGTGCTGTACGTCATTATGAACCGAAGCGTCCCCTTTTATGGCCGGATCCAGCAGAAACAGGACCGTATTTCCCGGCTGGCTGGGGAGAATCTCGAGGGTGTGCGGGTCATCCGGGCCTTCTCTAAGCAGGAAAGTGAAATCCGTCAGTTTGACCAAACAGGGAACGAACTGGCCGAGGTGACAATCCGGGTCGGGAAAATTTCCGCCGCGCTCAACCCAATCACCTATGTGATCGTCAACCTGGCGATTGTGGCGATCGTCTGGATGGGGTCGCAGTATGCCAACCTGGGGATCCTGGCCTCGGGCGATATCACAGCGCTGGTAAATTATATGAGCCAGACCCTGCTGGCCCTGATCGTGCTGGCGAACCTGATCGTCCTGTTTACCAAAGCGATTGCCAGTGCGAAGCGGGTCTGCGAGGTGCTGGATCTCCAGCCCTCGATGGCTGCGCCGGAGCAAACGCCGGATGCGCCGGGCTCTGAGGAGAAAATCCGCTTTCAGGATGTCTGCTTCTCCTATCATGGGACAGAAAACGCCCTGGAGGGCATTACATTCTCTTTGAAAAAAGGACAGACCCTTGGTATTATCGGGGGTACCGGCTGTGGGAAGACCACGCTGGTTCAGCTCCTGAACCGCTTTTATGATGTGGGTTCCGGATCGATTTTAGTAGATGGCATCCCGGTTCAGGACTACCGTCTGGAGGATCTGCGCGGAAAGATCGGTCTGGTACCCCAAGCAGCCCGGCTGTTCAGCGGCACCCTGCGGGAAAATCTGAAAATCGCGGATCCAGAGGCGGACGACGAGACGTTATGGCACGCCTTGGAAGTCGCTCAGGGGAAGGAATTCGCCGAAGCCCTGCCGGACGGGCTGGATACCCGATTGGATGAGGGCGGGAAGAACCTCTCCGGTGGGCAGAAACAACGTCTGACGATCGCCCGGGCATTGGTAAAGGATCCGGAGATCCTGGTGCTGGACGATTCTGCTTCCGCGCTGGACTATGCGACAGACGCCGCCCTGCGCCGCGCCCTCAAGGCAGAGAACCGGGAACGCACCGTCCTGATGATCTCTCAGCGAGCGTCTACGATCAAAAACGCGGACCGGATTCTGGTGCTGGACGACGGCTGCCAGGCGGGGCTTGGCAGCCATGAGGAGCTGTTGGCGTCCTGCCCGGTTTACCGCGAGATCTGCGAATCCCAGGGATTGATTACGAAGGAGGCGGACGCATGAAAAACAGTCAAACCATCAAACGGGTGCTGAGCTACACCCGGCCTTACCGCGGCTCCATGATTGCCGCTTTTGCCGGGGCCGTTTTCTATGTCCTGTTCACCCTGCTGGGTCCCGTATTGACCGGATTGGCCATCGATCAGATTTTCGAGCCGGGCCGGGTGAATTTCCAGGGGATTTTCTACGCACTGCTGGCGCTGGGCGGGACGGTGCTGGCCGCAGCGGCATCCCAGTGGGTCATGAGTGTCGCTACCCGCAAAATTTCCAGCCTGGCTGCCAAGGATCTCCGGCAGCAGGCTTTTGAAAAAATCAATGTCGTACCCCTGAAGTTTATTGACAGGCACTCCCACGGCGATATCATCAGCCGGATGGTCAATGATGCCGACGCCGTTTCCGAAGGCCTGCTTCAAGGGCTGACCCAGCTTTTCCCAGGCATCGCAACCATTTTGGGCACCCTGGTGGTCATGCTGGTGCTCCACCCGCTGATCGCGCTGGTGGTCGTGCTGGTGACCCCGCTTTCCATCTTTTTTGCCGGGTTTGTGGCAAAACGGACCGCCCATCTGTTTCGTCAGCAGTCGGCGGCGCAGGGCCGGCTTTCAGGTTATATCAACGAGATGGTTTCGGGCCAGCAGATCGTCAAATCCTTCGGCTACGAAAAAGAATGTATGGAGGAATTCGACCAGATCAGCCAGGTACTGTTTGATTCCGGGCTGAAAAGCGTATTTTATTCCTCGGTCACGAATCCCGGTACCCGGTTTGTCAACAGCATCGTTTACGCAGCGGTGGGCGTAATCGGGTCGCTGACTGTGGTCGGCGGAGGTTTTTCCATCGGCCGGCTGTTCGCTTTCCTGACCTATGCCAACCAGTATACCAAGCCTTTTAACGAAGTCACCGGTGTGCTGACCCAGCTTCAGTCCGCCGTTGCCAGTGCGGACCGGCTGTTCGCCCTGATTGACGAGCCGGCCGAACCCCAAGACGGGCCGGACGCTCTTGCGCCGGAATCCTGCGAAGGCCGGGTCGAAGCGGATCAGGTCTGCTTCTCGTATCGGCCGGATGTGCCCCTGATCGAGGATTTCAATTTGGAGGTCCGGCCCGGCCAGCGGATTGCCATTGTAGGGCCGACAGGATGCGGAAAAACGACCCTTATCAATCTGCTGATGCGGTTCTATGAGGTCAATTCCGGTGCTATTTCGGTGGATGGAGTTGATATCAACCGACTCAAGCGGAATTCGCTGCGGCGGCTCTATGGTATGGTGCTCCAGGAAACCTGGCTGAAAAATGCGACGGTTCGGGAGAATATCGCCTACGGCAAGCCGGACGCCACCGACGCTGAGATTCAGGAGGCCGCCCGTGCAGCCTATGCGCACAGCTTCATCAAGCGGCTCCCGATGGGATACGACACCGTGATTACTCCGGGCGGCGGGAACCTGTCCGCAGGGCAGAAACAGCTGCTCTGTATCGCGCGGATCATGCTCTGCCAGCCTGATATACTGATCCTGGATGAAGCGACTTCCTCGATCGACACCCGGACCGAAATGCTGATCCAGCGTGCCTTTGAAAAGCTGATGCAGGGGCGTACCAGCTTTGTTGTCGCGCACCGGCTTTCCACGATTCAATCCGCCGACCGGATTCTGGTGATGAAGGCCGGGCAGATTATTGAACAGGGAACCCACACCTCCCTGCTGGAGCAGGACGGGTTTTATGCGAAGCTTTACTATAGCCAGTTTGCGGTAGAATAATAGGGACTGACGCCTTTACAGGATTCCTGATAACAATAGCCCAGGCCACCGGACAAAATAGCCTCCCGTTTTCGGGGTATACTATTTGGTATACAGGAATGAGGTGTTCGAATGGCAAACAGGCTTGCAAACGAAAAATCCCCCTATTTGGTACAGCATAAGGACAATCCAGTCCATTGGTATCCGTGGTGCAGGGACGCTTTTGAAAAGGCGAAAGCGGAGGATAAACCGGTCTTTTTAAGCATCGGTTATTCCACCTGCCATTGGTGCCATGTGATGGCCCATGAATCTTTTGAGGATTCCGAGGTTGCCGGGCTGCTGGAGGAATATATCTGTATTAAGGTTGACCGCGAGGAACGTCCGGACATTGATTCGGTTTATATGTCGGTCTGTCAGGCCATGACAGGCTCGGGCGGCTGGCCGCTGACTATTTTTATGACGCCGGAACAGAAGCCGTTTTTTGCCGGCACCTATTTTCCCAAGCAAAGCCGGTATGGCCAGCCGGGGCTGACAGATCTGCTCCGGCAGATCTCCCGTCTTTGGAGAGAGGAGCGGGCCAGGCTGCTGGATTCCAGCGAAAAAATTACAGCAGCTATCAAAGAGGGATCCCCGTCCGCTCCCGAAGAGCCGGATAAAGCCTTGCTGATCCTGGGCTGCCGTCTGCTGCTGCAAAGCTTTGACCCGGATTGGGGAGGATTCGGCACGGCGCCTAAATTCCCGACCCCACACCATCTGCTTCTCCTGATGCGGATGTATGAATGTGAGAGAATCTCTGAAGCCCTGCGTGCTGTGGAAGTCACACTGCAATCCATGGCAAACGGCGGGATATTCGATGCGGTTGGCGGCGGGTTTTCCCGTTACTCCACCGACCGGAAATGGCTTGTGCCGCATTTCGAGAAAATGCTGGTTGACAACGCCCTGCTGATTTTAGCCTATCTGGAGGCTTTCCAGCTGACAAAGAAGCCTTTTTATGCCGATGTGGCGGAGCGGACAGCGGATTATATGCTGGAGGAATTGTCTGACCCGGGCGGCGGTTTTTACTGCGGGCAGGACGCGGACAGCGACGGGGTAGAAGGAAAATATTATGTATTCACTCCGGATGAGGTTCTTCAGGTTCTTGGCGGGCAGGATGGCGAAGCGTTCTGCCGGATGTACAACGTCACGGAAGAAGGCCATTTTGAGGGCAAAAGCATTCCCAACCGGATCGGAAGGACTGGCAGGGCATGGGACGCGGGGGATCCCCGGTTAAAATGCCTTCGTGAATACCGGAAAGAACGGACAAGCCTTTCTCTTGACAACAAGGTCCTGCTGTCCTGGAATGCCTGGGCGATCCTCGCATTGGCCAGAGCCGGGCTGATTCTTGGCAAGCCTTGTTATACCAATGCGGCGTTAAAAGCACAGCAGTTTATCCGCGAAATCCTAACGGATGAAAGAGGCCGGCTGCTTCTCCGGTATTGCGGCGGGGAAGCAGCCCATGACGGTCAGCTCGATGATTACGCGGTCTATTCACTGGCGCTGCTGGAACTGTACCGCTGCACACTGGAAACCGGTTTTTTGAAAGAGGCGGTATTCCGTGCGGAACAGATGATGGATTGGTTTGAAGATCAGGAGAATGGCGGGTATTATCAAACAGCCCATGACGCAGAGGTATTGATTAACCGTCCAAAGGAAACGTATGACGGGGCGGTTCCGTCCGGCAATGCTGTGGCGGAAGCCGTGTTGGAAGAGCTGTCCGTCCTGACTGGGGAAACCCGGTTCCAGGAAGCTGCCAGCCGCCAGCACCGGTTTATGGCCGGCCAGGTGAAAGGCTACCCAGCCGCGCACAGCTTTGCTTTGATGGCGATGGCAAAGCCGTTCTATCCGCGCAAGGAACTGCTTTGTACAGGAAGCCAGCCTCCCGAAGAGCTGTTTTCCTATTTGCGGAAACTCCCGGCGCATCATCTGAGCATCCTTTTTAAGTCGGAGGAAAACGGCGGGGAGCTGGCCGGGCTGGCCCCGTTTACCGCTTCTTATCCGGCGTCGGAGCAAACGGTCTGGTATTTATGCGAAAAGGGCTCCTGCCGCGCGCCCCAGACCGATTTCAATAAATTGGACTTATACTAATTCTCGGTAAAACGACGGCGTCGTTTTACCGAGCCGCAGAATGCGGTCTCCGGCGGCGCAGCCGCCAAGAATGTTGTCAATACTTTTCTTGGTACGCCGCGATAAAAAATTTCAATCTTTTTCTCAAGAAATAGTATTATCCTGAAAAAACCATCCTTCCAGAAGGGAAGGATGGTTTTTTGTTAAAAGGAACAGCTCAATTCAGCAGATAAATGGAAAGGTTCAGATATCCGGCGAAGGAAACCCACAACAAATAAGGAAGCATGAGATATCCAGCGAGTCTGGAAATCCGAAAGAATAAAAGGATTGTCACGAGAATCAAACCCCACAAAATCACCAGCCAAATAAAAGAGAGCAGGTAATACCCAAGATTAAAGAACAGGATCGGCCAAAAAAAGTTAAAAACCAGTTGTATTCCATAAACGATTAAAGCAGACCTGCGGCTTGTTTTTTCCGACGTAAGAACCAAATAGGAGGCAATCCCCATCAGAAGATATAAAATGCTCCAGACTACAGGGAATAGCCATCCTGGCGGGGAAAGCACTGGCTTGTTCAGCGACTGAAACGTTTCCATCCCATCGCGTATCAGAAGTGCGGAGAGTCCCCCTGCCGCTAAAGGAACAGCAAGGCATAGGATACATTTTTTCCATTGGATTTTCAAAAAACCACCTCACTTTAATATATGTGATAAGCGGCTTTCTATACGGGAATCTTTTCCCAGCGCATTCGTTTAATCCGTTTTGTCCATCGCTGTAATAGCGGCGATCACAAAAATGATCTATTTTCCCTGCAACCTTATTGACAGGCAGAAACAGCGATGCTATATTGTTATAGTAGTACTGATATATAGTAGTTTTAGGAGGAATCTATGTTATCAAAATCTGCAACCATGCTGCTGGGACTGATCCATCAAAAACCGCAAAACGCCTATGAAATTATTAAAGCTTTGGAGCATATGAACGTAAAATGGTGGTATGACCTGGCTGATTCGACGGTATATGCCACCCTTCGCACTTTGGACCGCAAGGGCTTGATTGCCGGGGTATGCGAAAAGAACGGAAATATGCCCTGCCGCACCGTCTATTCCATCAGCGATAAAGGAAAAGAGGAATTCAAAAACACCTTGACGAAATCCATACTATCTTTTGATTTTGACACCAATCTGTTTTCAATTGCGGCGTTTTTCCTTGATTTTTTTGAACCTGACGAGCAGGTTTCTCTTTTGCAGCAAAGGGCGGAAATCCTTGAAAGGTATATTGCTGGAATTGAAAACTGGATTCTGCATCAGGAAGATCCCACGCTTCCATTTTTGCATATTGTAACCGTTGAACGCATGGCGGATCTGGCAAAAACAGAATGGTCCGGAACAAACAAGCTGCTTGAAATGCTCCGGACAAAAGGAAAGGGGATTGTATGATGAAAAAAGGGAATTTGCTGTTGCTTTCTGCCAGCCTGGAAATCATGTTAATCATTTGTATCGCGCTCGCGAATCTCAACCCGACGCCTATCCTATATGCACTCTTCTATAACCTCCTGTATGGTTTGGTATTCAGCTTCCTGGTCCCGCTGTATTATCTGCACAGGGAAAAGGGATCGCCAGCCTCTATTGGCATCAAAAAGCTGGGTGTACGGCAATGGATGGTTTTGGCTGGCTTTGTCGCATTTTCAGTCGGCGGGCAGTTGATCCCAAAGATCGCCGCAGGTGAACCAATCCCTTTTCACCTATTGCCGATGGGTATTCTGCCGCTGATCATGACTACTTTTTTTGAGGAATTTTTATTCCGCGGATTTATACAGGGCAGAATTGAACAGCAGTTTGGCTGGCTGCCGGCGATTTTGATTTCCGGGCTCCTGTTCTCGCTTTATCATCTGGGCTATCCCGGTTTCCGCACCTGGGAAGACATCCTCCTGCTGTTTGCTGTGGGTCTTGGCTTTGCAGCTGCATACAAGCTTTCGGGCAATAACCTCATCGTGTCCTATTTTGTAAATCTTCCGAACGCTTTCGTTACTTATCTATTGAAGTATCACCAGTTCCCAACGATGACATTCCATTCTGTCCTGGCGGCAGTGATTACCCTGATTTTAATGGCGCTTATCCTGGTATTAAGGAACCATGTGCAGAAGGGATTGAAAGCATAACAAGGAATCCTTTATCTGCGGCGTTTGAATCCAGCCGCAGCTGCAATTCCCAGTCCCAGGACGGCCGACGACGCGATAATTCCCATCCAAGGCCAAACCGTTCCCGGTGCGGAGCCCGCTTGCTGAAAGGAAGGCGGGCTGTTTTCACCCGGAGCCCATCTGCCCTCCTCCATGTCCATAGGGAGAGAATCCGGCAGTCCCGGCGGAACCCCTTCCGGTATATTCCCGGCTGTGGGCAAATCGTTTCCAGGTTCCGGATTCCCGAATGAAAGATCGGGCTGTCCTGGAAATTCCGGCTCTGCTTCGTTGCCGCCGGGAGGTTCCTCGCCTTCCGCTTCACTGTTTTCATGGCCCGGGAAGCGATCCGCCTTGTTCCCCGGCATTCGGTTATTCCCGGCGTTGTTCATCGAGCCCATATCAGCGATCTGTAAATCCCCAGCGTCAATCCAGGCAGCGCTGTCCTGGGTATCGGAGGTCGAGCCGATGCTCCCGTCCAGCTGGCCGCTGATGCTTTGGGCACGAAGCAGGCAGAATTCACGCAGGGTCGATACGCCCGTCTGGAATTCTTCATCGGTGCAGAACTTGGTCGGGTCTTTTTCCACATAAGGTTGAATTAAGGAGACAACATTGTCCATCATTTCCTCAAAAAAGCCGCTGTCAAACCATTCCGAAATAAATTCAGAAAAGTACCGATGATATAATTCCGTATATTCCTCGCTGGAAAAAATCCAGGCTAGCATGGGCCGGTCTTCGATACTGCCCCCGGATACCGGGGAATCTATAGGGTAATTCACCAATTCCGCCGCCCCGGACGAAGACTGGAACCCGCCGAATGCCAGATTATAATCCCAGGGGATCATCTGCAATTGGCCATCCTCTTCGTAGAGATAGTAATTGTGTATCATGGATCCGGTGTAGCTGTCAAAATTCAGGACAAAATTATGAACCACAAAATACCGGATGACTGCCTCCACATCAACCGTATCGGGAAGACCTTCACCCGCACTGAGCTTTTTCAGCGACTCAATCAGCCGGGCTTGATCGCTTTTGGAAACATCCGTTTTTGCATTGTCGAAAATATTGGGATAGCTGTCGCTGTTTTCGTCGATATATTTCAGCAGGACATCCTCACTGCCGCCCATCCGAAAGCCCCGACTGCCCCCCTGTTGCGGGAACCGCGCTCTTTCCTGTCCCGGCTCCGCATCCTGGAAGCTCCGTTCCTCAGCGGGTACAGAGAAGTCCTCCATATTGAATTTCCCGCCGTTTCCTCGTCCACCGCCCATGCTCATACTATCGGGTTTATACATTTCGCCGTAATCACTGCCGTAATTGCGCTGCAGGAAAGCTTCTTCCACACCTTCCACGGCCAGATACAGCCCCCAGTCTTCCCCATTTACCGTAATATAGACATAGCTGCAAAGCGGGGATGCCGCTCCGGTTTTCCCCATCATCTGATAGACCAGGTAGTCCTTCATATAGGTATTATCCTGGATGATATTATTCAGGCAGAGCTTATCCAGCCCATGATAGGTTTTCGAACTGTCGTAATGATCGAATTCAATTTTGAAGCTGTAACGGTCGTTTCCGTAGGCCGCCACCTGGGTCAGCGAGGTGTTGCCTTTCGCCCGGATCGCGACGTTTTTGTAGCTTTCATTGTCGATAACAACGGAGCAGGCGGTGTATTCTTCATTCTGGGCGTTCGCGCAGAATTCCTCCCAGTCATCCATCACGATATCCAGGTGATGGACCAAAGAGGTGTCAAACAGCCGGGACTCATAGCCCATTGCCGCCGACGCCGGCTGGATGCCCAAGCGTTCGGCATTGACAAAAAGCAGGGTCAGAAGCAGTACCGCCGCCAGCGCCGCCGCACATATTTTTTCCAGGTGCTTATGTGTTGACATCATCGGCCTCCTTATACGAATTCTTAATAAAACAATGCCGTCGTTTTGTTTGGCCGCAGAATGCGGTCCGGCGGCACAGCCGCCAAGAATGTTGTCAATACTTTTCTTGGCGAACCGCAGACTCGGCGGCGTATCGCGCCGCGATAAAAAGATTTTAATCTTTTTACCAAGAAATAGTATTAGCCCATATATTCCCCGTTATAGCTGACCAGCACGGCGCTGTTTACCCCCTCCATTTCCGACAGGAGGTTGATGAAATCTGTGCTGTCATTTTTCAGCCGGATTTCGAGATTCAGTTCGATCCGGCCGCCCTGTACGGATTTGCTTTTTATCACGCATTTCTGAACCATCGTTTTCAGGAAAGCTTCCGCATTTTTCTCGGCCGCGGTGTCTGTGCAGGACAAGAGGACAATATAGGGGTTGACATGGGATTTCCGATTGACAAAAACCAGCAGGATCAGCCCAATCAGGACGCTCCCGATCACCGCCAACGGGATCATCCCGGCCGCCAGCACAATACCGACCGCGATCGACCAGAACAGGAAAGTGATGTCCAGCGGTTCTTTGATCGCTGTGCGGAAACGGACGATAGACAGCGCACCGACCATACCAAGGGAAAGGACTACATTGGAAGTCACGGCTAAAATGACAACGGTGGTAATCATGGTGAGCGCCACCAGTGTAGTGCCGAAGCTGGAGGAATACAGAACGCCCTGACAGGTCTTTTTATAAACCAGGAAGATAAATACCCCAAGCCCGAAGGCTAAAACTAAGGCCAAAGCCGTATCAAGGATACTGATGCTGGAAATATTCTCTAAAAAGCTGGATTTGAAAATGTCGTTGAAGGTCATGATGCTTAACTCCTTTGTATCGGTTTTAATAGATGCCGTTTTGGGCAAGATTCAGCCGTAAATCCTGCTTGCGGCATATTTGGAAAATGCGCCGGCCGCCCGGTTTTTCAGTTGGACAACATCCCGGATGAGATCCGGAAGATATTCATCCCATTTGACTTCTAAAATAATGGGGGCGTCCCTCACCGGGATCGTCACACTGGCCGGATTCAGGAAATCGGTGTTCCGCATCCCGGTCCGGATGTGGTAATCCAGTGTGATGCGAACGTTCCCGGGGGCAAAAACAAAAGGTTCCCGGGTGTAGTCCACGATGGTCTGGGGACGGAGCCCCTGGCTCAGCATCTTGCTGTAGAGTTCCTCCGCCAGAGGCGCGCCGCTTTCCGGCATCCAGGAATAATCCCTTTCCACTGTCAGCCTCCGAACCTGCTCCTGAGTCAGGGATGCGCTTTCTTTTAAGCAAAGCCCGTTCCGCCGGCTTTTCTTTTCCAGCCGGATAAAGGTTGGATCGCCGTTATAATAGCGAAGCCGGAATTTTTCCCGGATATTGACCCCGTCGATCTTTTCCCGCAGTACCCGGTCGGTGGGGGTGTCGAAGTAAAGGCTGCGGATCTCATATTTCCCATCCAGGGTATGGGTATCCCGTTTGGTTACTGCGGAAAGCCGCTGCCGGAGCACCAGCAGATCACCCTGATTGATCTCGTGTTTCCACTCATGCCGGTATTTCAATTTTTCGCCTTTTTCCATAAAAAAGCCTCCTGTACTTGATAAACCTCATTGTACAGGAGGAAGATTGAAGTTTGATTGAAAGCTACGAAAAATTCCGCAGGGGGATTTGAACCCGAAACTCGACCAGCCCCTCTCCGCAATGGACGCTGATTTTTCCTCCATGGGATAAAACGATGCTTTTGGCAATTGCCAGCCCCAGACCATAATGCCCGTCCTGACTATTCCGGACAGGATCCGCACGGTAGAACCGCTCAAAGAGCTGCGCCTGCTGCTCTGCCGGGATTTCCGGGCCTGCGTTAAAGACGGACAGCCGGGCCATTCCATGCTCTGCCCGGAGAGTCAGCCGGATTTCCTTGCCGCTGCTGTGGCGGATAGCGTTGTCCAGCAAAATGGAAACCAGCTGCTTGAGCTGCATCCCATTTCCCTGGACGGTTATGCCGTCCGTTGTGCAGCAATGCAGGGTCAGTCCGTTTTCAAAAGCGACGCTTTCAAAAGGAAGCGCTTCCCCGTTTACGATCCGGGTAAAATCGACCGGCGCCATCGGGGGAGCCGTATTTTCCGCGCGGGAAAGCTCGAGCAGCTGGGCCACCAGCAGCCCCATCCGCTCGTTTTCGTATTGGATATTGGACAGCCAGCGGTTTTCCCCAATCTCTCTGGAAAGGAGTTCTGCATTAGTGCTGACGACAGAAATCGGTGTCTTCAGTTCATGCCCAGCATCGGAAACAAACTGCTTCTGTTTTTGATAGCTTTCTTCCAGCGGCTTGACGATCCGTCTGGCCAGGTAGACCGCCAGGAAAAAAAGAGCGGCCACGGCAAGCCCACCGACCATCAGGGTATAGCGGAACAGAGTATTGATACTTTCTTGAAGGAGGGTATTGTCCTTGAATACAGCCAACCGGTAGCTGCCCTTATCCGCTGTATAACAGACCAGGTTGTTTTTTACACTGTGGGTTCTGCCCCTTTCCCACAATGTACGGGCAAGGGATTCCAGCTCCTCATCGGTATGGACGGCCGGCTGCGGGTTCTTGATTTCCAGGATTTTTCCATCATCGGCCATAGCAACGGTGTAAAAGGTAGAAAGCCGGAACATAGGAGAACCCGGATCATGCGGCTTCCCGGCTGGCTTTCCGGGCATCGGCAGGGCAAAGGGGTGGTACAGGTCATACCGGTCGGCGTATTCCTTCAGCATCCCGCGGTTTTTCTCCGACATTTCCGCATAGCTGAAGGTGTAGATCCCGGTCAGCGTCCCGACCCAAAGAAGCATCAGCACTGACATAATGGCAGCTACGATTTTCCGCTGGGATTTTTTAAACATGAGCGTACCTCAATTCGTAGCCGATTCCGCGGACCGCCTTGATCTCGGTTTCGGACTGGACAAAAGCAAGTTTTTTCCGAGTAAAGGACAAATAAACCTCCACATTGTTATATTCCGCCTCGCTGTCAAAGCCCCAGATTTTCACAGCCAGCTGTTCCCGGGTCAGGATCTGCCCGCTGTTGGCAATGAGGTATTCCAGGATCCGGTATTCCTTGTCGCTCAGCCGCACACTTTGCCCGGACGGGACGCAGGAGAGGGTGAGGGTAGAAGCGTCCAACGAAATATCCCCGTAGCGCAGGGAGCCGTCCGGCGTACGAAGGGCCCGTCTGCCCAGGGCGCGGAGCCTTGCCAGCAGCTCTTTCGTCATAAACGGTTTGATGAGATAATCATCCGCGCCGCTGTCCAGCCCGGTGACCTTGTCGTCCAGCTCGCCCTTGGCTGTCAGCATCAAAACAGGGGTCCGGATCCCGGATTCCCTAGCTTTCCGGACGATTTCGAAGCCGTCCATTCGAGGCAGCATCACATCCAGCACCGCGATGTCATAAACACCGCTTTCCAACGCGGCAAGGCCCTCCCTGCCGTCTGCATAATGATCTGTTTCGTAATTTTCCAGCCGCAGGATCTCGCAAAGCGCCTGCGCCATCCGCATTTCATCTTCTACCAGTAAAATCCTCATATCGGCACCCCTGTTTCAAAAAGCGTTCGGATAGTGACCTTGCTGCCCGAACTGTAATTATAGCGTGAAACGCTCTGCGCGAAATGGTATAACCAGCCATCAAACCTATAATAAGCATCCTTTGTTTATTATAGCATAAAAGATTGAAAAAGGATTGAAGGAATAAAGCCCGCGGGTGAAAAACCTGCCGGCTTTATTCCTTCTTCGAAGCATTTTTAAGGCTATAGGCCGAAATAATTCACCGATCCAGCAATTCCTGGTAACTCACTCCCAACACCTTTGCAAGAACCTTCAGCTCAATATCCGTCACGAACCTCTTTCCACTTTCAATCCTTTGAACGGCGTTTTTATCCAAGTCCAGCCCTTCCAGCTGCAGCATATCCGCCAGCTTTCTCTGCGACGTTTTTTCCGGAAGCTGTTTCCTGATTTCCCTTACCTTTTGTCCGCATAGATTATTTTCACCGTCTGCCGCCTTATTCTTATACATAAACCCTCTCCTGTTTGACATTTAGCGATTGTCATTTTCTCTATTATATGCCGGACTGTAAATGAAATAACATTCACTATATGTCAAATTCTATATTTTAGTAAAAGGAGTGCATTTATGAAAAGCATATTGTCAGACTTGTATGAGGGCAAGATTTTCCCGGCAGAGCAGTATTCTCCCCGAAGCAAAGAATACCGTAAAATTCATCAAAGGAACTATAAACATTATGACAATTTCATTGAAACCTTAAAGGTTAGAACCGCCATAAACAATTTATCAAAATCATAGATGAACAGCTTGACGTTATCCCCTATGAATTTTCAGAAATGTTCATTGACGGTTTTCGTTTAGGCGCAAGAATCATGATTGACATTTTTCAAGGCGATTCAGGTAACAAGGAAAGTGAACATTCTGCTAAATAGCAAAGTCCCGCCGGTCTGTCAAGGATAAATAAACGGCTGTCGCCGCCTTTGACAGATTAGCAGGACTTCGCAGCAGACACTCAAGAAGGCTTTTAACGGCCCTCCGGCTATCACTGGACTTTGATCAACTGAATTTCTTCCGCTTCGTTATTCAAGCATGACGCTTTTGATCGGCTGCCGGCTGATCTTCCAGGAATAGTAATAGAGGGTGAGCTCGTAGGCCAGTATAAACATCCCGAGGGAAAGCAGGAGCGCCGAAAAGCTGAACTGATATTCCGGCACCTTTTCAAAATCGGCAAAGATCAAATCTACCGCGATCCGGAGCAGGACATATTGATACGCCGTCCCAATCGCAAATCCGACGCAGGCAACCGGGCGATAGCCGCCGAGGATGGCGCCGCTATAATCCTTCCTGGAATAGCCGAATACCTTCATCATGGCGAT
This sequence comes from uncultured Clostridia bacterium, assembly GCA_947649285.1. Classification (GTDB taxonomy): domain Bacteria; phylum Bacillota; class Clostridia; order Oscillospirales; family Ruminococcaceae; genus Paludihabitans. Next base: position 5,231 of record CANSRB010000017.1, on the reverse strand, counting down.
GGTCTTGGTGTTTGCTTTGACCACGCTCGTCAGGGACATGAAGAGCGTCATAAAGGCCAAAATCAGCCCGATCGAAAGGATCATCCAGGAAAAGGTTTCACTGCCCAGCCCCTCCATGGACAGGGACATCTGGGTCATGGCCGAGAAGCAAAACGCTGAAAATCCGACGAAGAAGACCAGGGTTTTCCGGCTTCTCAAGGTGCTTCTCCGCAAATCTGCCAAAAAGGGAAGCTCCTTTTTTTCTTTCCGGCTTGCCGAAATCCGGACTTCCTGAGCTTCCTTGAGCAGTCCGATCACCGAACATTTCATCTTGAAAAACGCAGAACATACGGCTAAAAGCATGAAAAAGACCGCCGGCAGGGCCAGCAGAGCCAGAGAGAGGATCGGATGGAACTGCGGATCCAGCTCCGGAAAAAGCCCTTCGGCGTTCTGCACTTCATAAAAATCCGGCATATAAAGCCAGGCGCCGGCCCAGCCGAGCACCGAGCCGATCCCTACACTGATGCCGAATACCCAAAAGTGCCTGGCTACCCGAAGCCGGGAATAGCCCAGGGCTTTCAGGATACCAAGTTCTTTCCCGTGGCTGTCGATATAATTTTTGACATAAAAGACCAGCATAATCACTGTGGTAACGACTAAACAGCCTCCCGAAACGCTGGCAACGACTTTGCCGGAAGCAAGCTGGGCGTCATACAGAATCCGGCCCATCTCAGTGGTGATTTCATCCTGGATGCCAACTAAATCCAGATTATAATTTAAAAACAGGGAGCAGACAAAAACGGCGCAGCAGACCACTACGGTAATGGCAAGCAATTTGGCTAAATCCTTGATTCCGATAATCATTGCTTCACCACCCGATCTCATAAGCGGTTTTCCGGGCTTGGTTGGTACAGACCTCCGACAGGATCCCGCTGTTCATTTGAATAACCGTCTTAGCCATTTCGGCAATATTCCGGTTGTGTGTGACCATCACCATCGTGAAGCCGTACTGCTCCTGCAACTGGCTGATATAGTCCAGCACCTGCCTGCCGGTCTGCTCATCCAACGCACCGGTTGGCTCGTCGAGGAACAGAACCTTCGGTTTTTTCGCAAGAGCCCTTGCAATGGATACCCGCTGCTGCTCGCCTCCTGAAAGCTCGTGCGGATATTTCCGGAGCTTATCCCCCAGCCCTACCGCTTCGATGATGGCCTTATAATCCGGATTGGCTGCCAGATCCGCTCCCATCCGGACATTTTTCAGGACAGTCATATGCGGAAGCAGATAATACTGCTGGAAAATAAACCCGATATTCTCCTTCCGGAAGGCCGTCAGCCCGCTGTCGGAAAGGGCGGAGATCTCCTCTCCGTCGTACAGAACTTTCCCTTCATCGGGACGTTCCAGCCCGGACAGGACATTCAGCAGGGTGGATTTTCCCGAACCCGAGGGCCCCAGCAGGACGGCAAAATCCCCGTCCTCAATTTTCAGGCTGATATTTTTCAGCACCTGAAAACGGCTTTCCCCGCTTCCATAAAATTTACGGATTCCGTTGACCTCAATCATGATTTTTTCCTTCTTTCATCTGACGCAGCAGGCTGACGAATACCTCCGTCATCATCCTGCTGATTTCTAAGCCTGTAAACCGGCACATTTTAGCGGCACAAAGAGAGGCGATCCCATGGGTGTAGATCCATAAATGCCGGTACAGCTCTTCTGCCATTTTTTCTTCTATTCCATATCCTTCGGTAATGGAGGCCAGGATCTGGTCATAGCTTTCATCAATTAAAGGCAGGACGCTGTCAATACCCGGCGGTTCCATCTGTTCGCTCATAAAGAGGATCTGGAACAGCTTGGGTTCTTCCAGTGCAAAAAGGATGTACTGTGTCCCGACTCCTTTAAAAGCGGGTGTTTCCAACAGGCCTCGCTCAACGTATCCCTTATAAACGGCCTTCACCGCTTCCATGAGGGACTGCTGTACCTCATACATATTCTGAAACACTGTAAAAATGGGACAGGCGGAGCTTCCGAGCTTTTTTCCCAGTGCCCTGGCAGTCAGGCTGTCCCAGCCTTCCGCCCGGACGATTTCCAAAGCGGCCTGGGCAATCTGCTCCCGGGTGAATTTGGCTTTTGGCGGCATGGATTCCCTCCTTTTATAAGACATATGTTATATAACCTATGTTTTATTATAAACTTCCCCATGCCGAAAGTCAATAGGAAACGATTCGAATGCGGGACTCCGCGCCCCTTCGCGGCAAAGCTGCGATTTTGATGCGAGGCTCATGCCGCCCCCTTCAGGGACAAGACCCCGCATCGGGCACCTCCTTTTCTTTGATCGCTCAAAGAAAAGGAGACAAAAGAAAACCGCTGAGGGAGGCCGCTCCCAGCCCCCCGGGCACTTTTACCCCAGGCCGTCTAAGTGCGGAATTGTTCCTGTGTAGACCTCCCAAGGTTCCATCCTAAGGGGAGTGCTGTCTATTTTACAGGTCGTGCTTCGATGGACTGGCTTGTGCGTGTGACGGCTCCCAGGCTTGCCTTCTGTGGTGCCCTAGAAGCAGAGGCTCCTACTGCCTGCAACCCGGCCGCCTACGCTTATCAGGGTTCCAAGGGGACTCCCTTGGCGCATTTCTTTCCCCTATTTCTTTGGGCGTCCAAAGAAATAGGTCGGAGCCGAAGGAACGTCTTGGCCGCCCGGGGGCGGCTCCTTTTGAAAGTTTGACCCTTTTATAAAATACGAGAGAGGACACTTCCAGGAGAAAGAATCTGCTTGTATTTCCTGGATCCCCATGCTAAAATGAATAAAAAATGGAGGTTTTTTTATGGGGAAGATCCTTTTATTCCAGGGGGACAGCGTTACCGATGCGGAACGTACTTATGGGCCCAAAGGGGTATATCATCCGGGCTATCTGGGGGAGGGCTATCCGAAGTTTATCGCGGAAGAGCTTGCCAAGCTGGAACCGGAAAGCATTGTCAAGAACCGGGGCGTTTCAGGCAACCGAGTGCGGAACCTCAAGGCCCGCTGGGAGGACGACTGCCTGCGGCTGAAACCGGAGGTGCTGACGGTCCTGATCGGCATCAACGATACCTGGCGTAAATACGACAGCAATGATGAGACCCCGGTTGAACAGTTCGAAGCGGATTATGACGAAATCCTGACCGCCGCGCAGGAGAAAAGCGTCCGCCAGCTCTTCCTGATGGAACCCTTTGTCCTGCCTTTCCCAGAGGATCGGGCGGCATGGCGGGTCACGCTGGATCCGATGATCCACGCGGTGCGCCGTCTGGCTAAAAAGCATGGCGCCTATCTGGTACCGCTGGATGGAATGTTCGCAAAAACCGGGGTGGAGTTGGGCTACGACGTCGTTACCCTGGACGGCGTGCATCCCACCGAAGAGGGCCATCGCATGATCGCGGAGGCTTGGCTGGCGGCTTATGCGGCGGCTAACGGCGGCCTGGGAGGCGTATAAAATCCGCACAAACCAAAAGCCCTGCCTTTTCAGCAGGGCTTTTTTGATTTATGCTAACTTTTTTCAAGTCAGCGCAGGATTTTTTTCCGGCAGAATACACTGGCGGCAATCCCCGCCCCCAGCGCGATTCCACCCGCAGCAAACAGCAGCGGAAGATTGCTGTCCCCGGTTTGAGCATTCCCGGGAGTAGGCGACGGACGGTTCGGATCCACTGAGCCGCCTTCACTCGTGATCGCGAAAACGGAGAAGTGATCGGTCTGGAATACTACCTGACCCTCCCGGCAGACACCGGAAAGCTCGTCGATACTCCCATCCCCATTTTGCCGAAGCACCAGATACTGCTGACCTTCTTTTCCCTGCGGGAACGGGATCGACAAAGTCACACGGCCGCCCCGTACCGCACCAATTGCTTTCCGGTTGGAAAACAAATTGATATCATAGGCTTCCTGAATCCGGTACTGCGAAGCGGCCCGTTCCAGATTCTTCGCTTCATCCGAGCCCTCCACAACCGGGACTGCCGTCAGGATTGGGTCATAGACATTGCTGACCGAAGCCGGAATCTGCGCGGAAATCCCGGTTGCGCTGTCCTCGGCAAACTGCTCGGTCGGAATCGGGCTGCTGCTTACCCCGGAAGAGGAGCCTCCCGACGAAGTCTGGCTGGAAGTATTCCGCGAAGAGGCCGCCTTGGAAGACGTCGCGGAGGACGACGAGCCGGAGGACGAAGCCCCGCTGCTTGTATCCGTTTTCGGAAGCTGCGGAGTCCGGCTGGACGGCCGCTTGAAGGAATCCATGGTGATTTCCTCATCCGAATAGCGGTTCACCGACCCCGACCCCGAGCCGTCCCAAGCCCAATCCGGGATTTCCCCATTCCAGCGGTCCGTGAAATAACGCGCCTCTTCCTCGACCCAATCCCGGTCGTAGAACAGATGGGACGGCACCTTCCGGAAAAATTCTGTCGAAGAAATCCGGTTCCCTTGGGTGAAATGCGGCATCCGCCCGTAAGAATTCCCCAGTCGGTCCAACATCGTCATATCCGGAAGCTCGGACATATCGTTCCAAGTCAGGTCGACCATCTCCAGCTCCGGGACATATTCCAGCGTTTTCGTCAGGATCGAACGGTCCCCATTATAATGAGAATACGGATTGCTGTCGTTCACCTCCAGCCAGGTCAGCCCTGCCGGAAGGGAATTCAAAGCCGATACATCCGTATCCGTAATCGTCAGCATGGTGATCCGTCTGGGGATCGTGTCCCAATCCGGCGTTACATCCGGCGATAAAATCCCCAGAAAATCTAGCTTCCGAAGCTCCCGGACCGGTGAATAATCGCTGGTGGCGCTGTCCATCACGCTCAGCGAGGTCAGCCCTGAAAGCCGGTCAATCCCAGTAAAATCCGTTACGCTGTCGTCATGTAGCTTCAGCTTGCGTACCCCCTGCGCTTCACGCACGGTAAGAAGCATATCGTCATTACGGTCGTTTTCCTCCAACGCCGCTTCATAAATTACATAATCCGGAATACCGGAATCATCATTGCGGATAATATCGTCCGGCGCAGCCTGGGCGGGAACCGCGCTCCCAAGCAGCAGCCCAACTGTCAGCAGCCCGGCAAGAAGTGATCGTTTCATCCTGAAACCTCCCACTGTATTTCTTTGATACTCTTTCTTTCATTATATTTCCTGAACCCGGTTTCGTCAAGGCGGCCGCGCAAAATCCCCCCTCAAAAAATTTGAAAAATTTTCGCGGATCCCCCTTTAGTTCCCCGAAGTCCCGCCGATATATAAAGCAAGGAGTTGTAA
>CANSRB010000016.1 GCA_947649285.1 uncultured Clostridia bacterium | reverse complement strand
CTGGCTATCAGGGCGCGGCATCGGCTACAGGCATACGGGGCGCGGCATCGGCCACAGGCGATCAGGGTGCGGCATCGGCTACAGGCGAGCAATGTATCGCCCTTGCAGCTGGATACAAAAGCAAAGCGTCCGGAACGGTCGGAAACTGGCTTGTACTTACAGAGCGCAACAACAAGGGCGATATCTTGGATATTAAGGTTGTAAAAGTGGATGGTAAAACGATCAAAGAAAACACATTTTATACGTTGGAAGACGGAAAAATTTGTGTGACGGGATAAGAGGTGCGATAATTGAAAATCAGACATAAAATAAAAAACTGTATACAAGAAGATGATTGGGAGCAGGTTTTATCCGATCTCCTGCATGGTGTGTGGGTGGCGCTGCGGCTGATCCTGACGGCATGGGGTACCTGGACAAGCCTGCTGATCTTTGTGCATTTTGCCGAGCTGGAGCGCGGATACAGTGGGGCGGTCGGCGGGGAAGCGCTGCTGGCGATCTGTGCGGGGGCCTTGTGCTGGTATTTAATGGGAGAAAGGAGGAGATAGAGATGATAAAAATCAACAATCTTGAAGAACTGAACGCATACATGGAGAAAAATGGTAAAAACCTAGGCGGAGCAGACCTGAGCGACGCAGACCTGGACTATTCCTGCTGGCCACTATGGTGCGGGAGCCTGACAGCGCAGATTGACGATCGTATCGCCATGCAGCTTCTCTATCATCTATGCAGCACGATCATGCACAGCCTGGAGGTCAGTACGGATATTAAGGCGGTGCTGTTGTCGCAGATGGTATTGGACATCGCGAACCGGTTCCACCGGGCGGACGAATGTGGGAAGCTGGAGCCGGGGAAGGGGATGGAGAATCGAAAATGAGAACTCATCTATCTTTATTCAGCGGTATTGGCGGTTTGGATCTAGCAGCGGAAGCGGCTGGATTTCGGACTGTTGGCCAGTGTGAGTGGGCAGATTATCCTACTAAAGTACTGGAAAAGCATTTGACCGATGCTGAATTTGAAGCCCTGCCTGCGGATGAGGAAACCTGCCGGGCTGTCTATGACGGATTGCCCTGGAAAAAAGCGATTATCGTATATATCGACCTGCCAGATATTGAGTAAGGAGGAAATCATGTCAGAAACCTATAAAAGCAGAGTGTACACGGATAGGCCGGCTTATGCCAATTTCGATTCTCCTGCTAAATTCGAAACAATCAAAAGTATTATCGCAAAAAGATTAACTCAATACCCAAACGCTATTTGCGCCTATTCTGGTGGATCAGACAGCGATATCATGATTGATCTGATTGAGAGAACACGTAAGTTTTTCGAGCTTCCTCCGGTTTTATATGTGTTTTTTAATACGGGGCTTGAAATGAAAGCAACCAAAGATCACGTGAAAGCTACTGCTGAAAAATATGGCGTAGAAATCCAAGAATGCCGCCCGAAGATCGGAATCGTCCAATCTGCAAGAATACATGGGATCCCTTTTATTTCTAAAATTATGTCTGCCGGGCTAAGCGATTGGCAGAAAAAAGAGATACCGTTAACTATCGCAGAAGAGTACGATCAGGCAAAGGATAAAGCAGCCAAGCGGAAAGAATTAAAAGAACGTTATCCAAAGTGCGAATCCGTAATCAATTTTCTTTGTTGCTGCAATTCCGCTGGGGAACCTCGTCCAAATATTCAGCTGGTTATAAATTCGTCCAAGTATATGCGGGATTTTATCGACGAATACCCGCCTGATTTTAAAATCAGTGCGAAATGTTGTGATTACTGCAAAAAGCAGATTGCCCACAAAGTACAAAAAAGTTATGACCTGATTATTACGGGCGAACGCAGAGACGAAGGCGGGATGCGCTCAGTGCCGAGAAAAGATAATACCTCGCTTTGCTTTGTTGAAAACAGTGATGGACAATATAGACTTAGGCCGCTGTACTATGTCTCAGATAAAGACAAAGCCTGGTACAAAGAATACTATGGGATAACCTATTCGGATGCCTATGAGGTATACGGATTAACTCGCACCGGATGCTGCGGATGCCCGATCTCCTATAAGGCCGTCGAAGACTTGGAAAAAATACGTCCATTTGAGCCGAACGTCGTAAAAGCAGCGTGGAATATTTTTGGGAAAAGTTATGAGTACCGCAAGAAGTACAACAAATATAAGGAGAAAAAACGAGAGGAAGATAAAGAAAAACGAAAGGAATGACCACCATGAACCCGAATCAATCCCTGATGGAAGCCGTCCTTGCCGCCGATGAAGCCGGCCTGAGCTACGGCCAATATATGGCGACATACGGCGCGAGGCGGCCAAGCTCCACTGTGTGCAAACCAGCGGGCAAGACCTGTACCCCAAAGCAAAACGTCAAAAGAAAGTCAAAGAAATAACAGGAGGTAAACCCATAATGCGCGAACAAAAAGGGATCATTACAGAATCCGAACGGCAGCTTATTTTGCGAAAAGCAATCGATACATACGACATAAATCCGAGCTGATCCGCCCTGCTGAAAAAGCGCAGGGCGGATCATGGAACGGCGAACCTAGACCACGAAACGGCGGTATCTGCCATAGTGGAAGAAATCGCGGATGTAAAAATCATGCTGGAGCAAATGGAAATGATCTACGGCCCATCCGGTGAAATCGAGCAGCGGAAGCTGGCGAGGATGGAACAACGGATCGACGAATACGAAAGGGGGTAAGGCCATGACTTCCGAAAAACAAGCGGAGATTATCGCCAAGGCTTGTGGGCAAGCCGGGATCGGATCTGATATTCGATGGATTGAGAATAAAAAACAGGCCGATACCTGGGCGGAACGGATCGCGACAGATTGCCAATTCGAAAAGCCAATCCCTGTCAAAAGCAGCTATATGTACTGCAACTCGCTGGATATGTGCTTTTTTTACGATCAGGGTACGCCCGCAGTTGCCTACACTGGATACCTGACAGCTGACTGTCAGGATATCACCAGCGGGAAGCTGATAGAAGCGTTTCAGACGGCGAACAAAATTTTACAGTTGATGGAAAAATTTGAGGAGGAGCACCATGACCAGCAATAACCGCAAAGACGGCGGGGCGTACCGACAATACAGCCGGATGGTTTCGCTCCACGCGAAGCCCGGGAAGGATCGGGCAAAATCAAGGAAGAAAGGGAAAAGGAAATGAACGATGATAATGTGCCTTACTACTTGCGAACACTGCAACCGCGAATTTTGGTATTCGGCCGATGTAACAAGGGAATACAGCAGCCGAAAATATGAGGAGGGATAAAGATTATCCACGAAAATCACATAAGCCAAAGCAGGAAGGATATCCTCGACAGACTGCCAGAGAATTACATATTAAAAGACAATCCGTATGGATATCAACTCAACATTCAAAATCCAGATATACGCAGGCTTTATGCTCGATATCGGAGAAGAGAAAATATCCCTGTTTGGTGCCCTCTTTCGGATGAAGAACGTCAGGAATTTGAGCAGGTTGCCCTGAATTATTTTGAATCAATCCTGTGAGAAGCTGGGCAGTTATTTCAGTTTGGCTTCTCGCAGGGAATTTTTTATCTACCTATTATAATGTAGCAGTGATATTACCATAGGCCGGGGAACGGCGTTTTGAGCTTGTAATGGGTATTATCTTTGCGACGAAATGAAGATAGAGGGAAGCATGAAAAGTTTTATACGGCGCAAGAAAATTGAATGTGGGAAAAACTACCTGGATATTGAGATTTACCCTTATACCCAAGGACAGGATCAGGGGACAGTGAAAAAGAGGGCGAAAAAAGAAAAGCTCAGCAGTCCAAAGCAAAAGGATCTGAACGACAAAAACGCCCGGAAGACGCTCGGAAGGATCATGAAAGCAAATTTTAGCTCGGATGATCTCCATTTATCACTCACATACAACAATAAGCATCTGCCTAAAACGCTGGAGGACGCGGAACGGAAGGTGAAGAATTTCCTGAGGCGGTTGGCCTATCTCCGAAAAAAGAAAGGATTGCCCAAACTCAAATATATCCTCATCACTGGCTACAAGCTAAGGAACGGAGGGACTGAACTAGCAAGAATCCATCATCATCTGCTGATAAACGGGGGAATGGGCCGGGATGAGGTCGAATCCCTTTGGCGATGCCCCCGCAGGAAAGGTGAAAAGCAGGGCGAGCGGATTGGATATGTCAATGCCGACCGGCTCCAATTGGACGGGAGCGGGTTGGAAGGGCTGTGCCAATATCTATCCAAACAGGCGGGCGGTAAGAAACGGTGGTCATCGTCTCAAAACCTGGACAAGCCGAGCTGCTGGACCAACGACCACGAGTATTCCCGCCGGAAGGTGGAGCGGATGGCGAAAGCCCCGCCAGACACAGACTATTGGGAAGAGAAATATCCTGGATTTATTTTGAGCGGGTGGGAAGTGGAATATAACGAGATTACTGGATGGTCAATTTACATACAGCTTTGGAAGCCTCCCAAAAATTAAAACGCAGAAAGGAAAAGGACCTATGACAAAAGAACGTTTGAAACAATCGCTTAAAAATTACCAGAGCATTTGCGCGGAGCTTGAGGATTTGACCGTCCGGCTGGATCAATGCCGATCGGAAGAAGTGGGGGACATTGTTTCATCCAGCGCTGAATTTCCATTTACCCTGCATTCAGTGCGGGTGGAAGGGTATGCTTATCATCCAGAGCGGGTCCATCTGGAACAGCAAATCCAAAAGTTACGGGAGGATTGCGCGGATATCCTGGAGGAGGTTAGTAAGATCGAGGACAGCTTGGTGCGGCTGATCATCCGTTACCGGTATTTGCAGGCGGCTCCCCTGGGCTGGAAGGAGATCGGGCGGCGGATGGGCTATCACAGCGAGAGCACCGCCCGGATGATACTGGAGCGGTATTTTTCCAAAAACTAAAAGTTGTGCGTTTTGTGCGGAAATCCCGTGTTATAATACAAACATAGGAGTATATCCAACGCACCTGTGCCGTCGTACATAGGTGCGTTCGCTGTATGGAGAAACTATGGAACGAGATATAGAAAGCTGGATTCGATCGTTGACCCCCCGGGGGGCCTTGCATGAATTTTATACAAGCCGGATATGGCAGCGGACTGCGGCGGAAATTAAACAGGCGCAGCACAATGAATGCCAGCATTGCAGAAAAAAAGGGATTTACAAGCGGGCGGAAGTCGTGCATCACGTGAACCCGGTGAAAGTTCGCCCGGATTTGGCATTATCCCGGACATATACCGGTCAGGACGGAAAAGAACATCCGCAGCTGATTGCGCTTTGTCAGGATTGCCATAACGCAGTCCATCATTCCGCGCAGGAGCCGGAAATTACATTGGAGCGCTGGTGATATCCCCCCGGGTAAAAAAATCGGGTTTTTCCTGATCGGGCGTCAACTGCGGGGGTAGGAGACAAATCTCCTTACGCGCGCACGAGGGATTTTTTGAAGGAGGTGACAGGATGGCGAGAAAGACAAAAGCTGAAAAACAACGGGAAGAGCGGGAAAAACGAATCAAAAATTCGTTAATTGCACAACTGGAAAATAAGGGGGCCAATCTGGCCCATTTCGAGGATTTAATTGCAGATTATATGCGCCTTTTTCGGATCAAAGATAAATTGCAGGAAGATATTGACAAGCGGGGCGTTGTGTATGAGGGGATGAATTCTTCCGGGTTCCCGGTAGAAAAAAACAACCCCAGTATCAATGATTTGGTCAAGGTTAATAGACAAATGCTGATGATCCTGAAAGAACTGGATCTCTCTACTGAAACCGTACCGCCGCCTGAAGAAGATGGGAACCTCTGATTTGATCCCGGAGATTGGGGATTATATCCGGCTTGTGCGTTCTGGGGAGTTCCCAGCCTGCCGGGAGCAGCAGCTTTTGTGCAATTATATCGAGCAGGTTTTTTCTGAGGAAAATTTGCAGACTGATACCGGGAAGCTGGGTAAGTATCTGGAACTGCAAAAATATTTTCCCTATTCGCTTTTCCCATGGGAAAAATTCTGCTTTGCTCTACATAACTGCGTCTACCGAACCGATGGTCAGCTTCGTTGGCCGGAGCTTTTCGCACTGGTTGGGAGGGGTGCTGGAAAGAACGGTTATCTGGCCTTTGAGGATTTCTGCCTGCTTACGCCGATTAACGGGGTGAAAGAGTATCACATTGACATCTGCGCCAACTCTGAGGATCAGGCCAAAACCACGTTTGACGATCTGTATAACCTGCTGGAGGGAAACAAGCCACGGTTTCAGCGGGCCTTTTACTGGAACAAGGAGTTGATCCGGAATAAGAAAACAGGGTCGGTCTTACGGTACCGGACGAATAACTACAAGTCTAAGGACGGTGGCCGGCCTGGGAAAATTGATTATGACGAATATCACCAGTATGAGAACTATAAAAGTATTGAAGTCTTTGAAACAGGGCTTGGGAAAAAGGCGTATCCGAGAATTACGATCATTACGACCAACGGGATTGTGCGGGATGGCCCTTTTGACCACAAGCTGGATAAAGCTTTACGGATTTTGGAGGGTGCGGAAGAGGATAATGGCCTTTTGCCGTTTATCTGCCGGCTGGACGATCCAAAAGAGGTATGGGAACCGAAGGCTTGGCATAAGGCCAACCCCAGCTTGCGTTATTTCCCGTTCTTGCAGTCAGAAATGGAGCGGGAATTTGCGAATTATAAGCTGGACCCGCTGGGGAATCAGGGCTTTTTGACACGGAGGATGAACCGGCCACAAGGAGACCCGCAGGCCGAGGTAACCAGCTGGGACAATCTCGTCCAAGCAAGCCGACCGCTTCCGGATTTGGAGGGGCGACCCTGTGTGTTTGGGATGGACTACGCCCAGATCAACGATTTTCTTGCAGCTGGGATCTTGTTTCGGGACGGGCCTGGGTATGCCTGGATTACGCATACTTGGGTTTGCAGGCAGAGTGCGGATTTGTACCGGATCAAGGCCCCGCTTGATACATGGGAAAGCCAGGGATTACTGACGTTTGTGGACAATGTGGAAATATCGCCAGAATATCCGCTGCTTTGGCTGATGGATCAAATGAAACAGTATCATCTGGTTTATGGTGGGATGGATTATTTCCGGTTTTCGCTTGTCAGCCGGGCTTTGCACGAAGCAGGGTTTGAGCCGGAGCACCGTTCAGGCGGAAAGACAATCGGGAACCTGAAGCTGGTGCGTCCGTCCGATCAGATGCTGATCTCGCCGAAATTGCAGCAGGCGTTTGCGAAAGGGCAAATCTGCTGGGGAGAAAATCCGATCATGCGCTGGTATGTCAACAACGCGAAGCGGATCATCGACCCGCGTGGGAATGTCGTATATGGGAAACAGGAACCAAAGTCACGCAAAACCGATGGGTTTATGGCGCTTGTGGCGGCGTTTGCCTGCACGGATATTCTGGATGAATACGAAAAGATGCTGGATCCCGGGGACCTGCCCTGCTACACCTATTGAGGAGGAATCTATTTGAAATTTACAAACTGGATCAAGCGATTCTTCCAGCCGTCAAAGAAAGCCAAGGTTTTACTTGAGGAAGCAAAGGCCGTGCAATGCCGGATCGCGGTAGAAGAATTCGCTATAACTGTAGCCGTCAACCTTTTGGCCGGCATCTGCGCGAAATGCGAAATACGGACCTTTTTTAGAGGGGAAGAAACCAAGGGGAGCGAATATTATGCACTGAACTTCTCGCCGAATCCGAATCAGACGGCGTCCGAATTCTGGCGGGAATTTTTCGCCAAGCTGTTTTTGAATAACGAGGTTCTGACGGTGGAGATTGGCGGGAACCTTTGGATTGCCGACAGCTTTGAGCAAATGGAATACGCCGTAAGGGAGAACAGGTTTGTTTCCGTTACCCGCGGGGATATGACGTTTAACCGTAAATTCCGGGCTTCGGAGGTTTTATACCTTCGGCTGAACCGGGACGATATCCGGGATGAGCTTTTCCGCCTTTGCGGAGTTTACGACGAACTGATTGAACGCGCGATTGACAAATATAACCGATCCGGCGGCCGAAAAGGGATATTAAAGGTCAGCAAGATGGCGACCGGGACAGAAGACCAAAAAAGAATTTACGAAGACTTGGTAAACAACCGGTTTAAGACCTATTTCCAGGCGGAAAATGCTGTCTTGCCGTTGTTTGACGGGTATGAATACCACGAGCAGGCCGGCGAGCAGGGAAAAAAGGCGTCGGGAGAAATTGGGGATATCCGGACGCTTGTCAACGAAGCTTTTGAGCGGGTGTCGCAGGGGCTTATCATGTCCCCGGCGATTTTGAAGGGGGATATTGCCGATGTTGAAAAACTGACAGACAATCTTTTTACATTCAGTATTGACCCGGTTGTCCGGATGCTCGGCCAGGAGCTTACCCGGAAGCGGCTGGGGGAGCAGGGGTTTATCGAGAAAAGTTATATTATGGTGGATACCACCTGTATCCGGCATATTGATATTTTCTCGATTGCTGAAAAAGTGGATAAGCTGATCTCCAATGGCGTATACAGCGTCAACGAACTGCGGGAAAAGATGGGGGATACCCGGATCAACGCAGATTGGGCAGATAAGCACTGGATGACCTTGAATTATAACAATATTAACAATGCTGCTGCATCAGAAAGGAACGGGAACGATGAGGCAAATTTATAAGGCGAATGCTGTCAAGCGGCTTGAAATGAACGAAAGTGAGCTTACGGCTGTCAATCAGAATACGCTTCGGGATTTTACACCGGAAGAAATTTTTATTTTCCGCGTCCGGCTTTGCGATAATGAAGTAGACCGGGATTTGGAGTTTTTCCCCCGTGAATCGCTGGAAATGTTGAAAACCCTGTTTGTTGGGAAAACGATGATTCTGGATCATCAGCCGAAAGCCGAGAACCAGGTCGCCCGAATTTATGATACGGAATTGGAAGATTTGGAAGGTTTGACCCAAACCGGGGAACCCTATTGTGCGCTGAACGCCAAATGCTATATGGTGCGGAATGAAAGTTCCAAGGATATGATTGCCGAAATCGAAGCGGGGATCAAGAAAGAAGTTTCGGTTGGGTGCAGTATCGGGCAGATGGGATGCTCTATCTGTCATAAAGCGGTTGATGCGGGGTGTACGCATCGTAAAGGAGAAATTTACGGGGAGCAGGTCTGTTATCGGTCATTGGAGCATCCAACGGATGCTTACGAGGTCAGTTTTGTCGCTGTACCGGCTCAGCGGAATGCCGGCGTAGTAAAATATACGAATCAATCTATAACCACCAAGGAGGAACAAAACAACATGACAAGCAAAGATCAATATCAAAAGGAACAAAAAGAAAAGGCCGCTCAGCTTGCGGCAGCGTTCCGGGGCGGGGACAACGAGAGTGTGGAAAAGGCGCTGGTTGAGTTGTCCAACACCATCCAGGGGAAACTGATGCAGGATGCGCAGGAGTGCGTCTCCCTGGGGAATGATGAGCGGATTTTAGCGCAGCGCGGAATTCGGCAGCTGACATCGAAGGAAAAGCAGTTTTATAAAGCCTGGCTTGACGCGACGAACAGCGCCGATATTCGGAAGGAAATCGCCGGGATTGAGAAGGTTCTGCCTGAAACCGTATTAGAAAATGTATTTGAAGATATCCGCAGGGCGCATCCGCTGTTGGATTTGATCCAATTCCGGCCTACCGCCGCACGGGTAAAAATGGTGATCAATACCACGGGTGTCCAGCTGGCGGCTTGGGGGAAATTGGGATCAGCCATTACAAAAAAACTGGAAGCGTCGCTGGATGAGATCGACACTGGCCTTTATAAGCTGACGGCGTTCATGCCGGTGTCCAAGGATTTTGTGAAGCTGGGGCCGGCCTGGCTGGATCGTTTTGTTCGGGAAATACTTACCGAATCTGTTGCGGCGGCATTGGAAGTCAGCATTATCTCGGGAACTGGGAAGGATGAGCCGATCGGGATGGATCGGGATTTGTCCACTACGACTAACGGGGAGTATGCACAAAAGACGGCGGTTGCGCTGAATGACCTGACGCCGGAATCCTTTGCGGCTGTCCTGGGTGTGCTGACAAAAGGCCCGAATGATAAACGCCGGAATGTCAATAAGGTGATCATGATCGTGAACCCGGTGGATTATCTAAGTAAAATTTTTCCAGCAACGACGATCCGCAGTACAGATGGGACTTATCGGAACGATGTGCTCCCATTCCCGACACAGATTATCCAGAGCGAAGGGATCGAAGAAGGGAAAGCAGTTATCGGTCTGGCCAACCGTTATTTTATGGCAATCAGTCAGTCTGGCCGCGAGGGTGTGATCGAATATTCCGATGAATATCAATTCCTGGAAGACAATCGGGTTTACACGATTCGGCTGTATGCAACAGGACGGCCATTGGATGAGAACGCTTTTGTTTTGTTAGATATCAGTGGACTGCGACCGGCTAATCTGAAAGTAGAAATTGTGGAAAGTGGGAGTACAGGCACCGGGATTGACACACAATCCGTTAAGAGCAGGTCAAAATTATGATGGGCAGTGAAGAAATCTCGATAAAAGCGGAGGAGCTTCTCCTGCTGGTCAACAATGAATTAGATATTACTTATCCGGACCCAGAGGGAAACCGGAAAAGAATCGGCAGCATCAAAAGAGGGATTCGCCGTTTACTGGATATCGCGGGTGGGGCGCTTTCGTTTGAGGAAGAAAGCGCGGAAATGGCCTTGTTGCTGGCTTATTGCCGGTATGACCGGGTTGGAGCGTTGGAGCATTTTTCGGCAAACTATCAGGATGAGCTGCTGGATCTGCGTATCTCAAGAGAGGTGAAGGACTATGTCGCAGAAGACGGAGACCAAGATACAGAGTTACCCGGACGGGCTGGCAGAGATTTATAGCGTACAGGATGTTTCACAGCCTGGGGAGATGCCGCACGAAAAGCTGGTTTGCCCGTTAAAACTCCGGTTTGAGGAACGGACGGTTGGGATCAACCGCTATTATGCTGCGATGTCGGAACAAATCCGGATCGAGCGGCTGATCCGTTGTCCTCGTTTGCAGTCGGTTGTTACGCAGAATGTCGTTTTATTGTCAGGCGGAAACGGAGTACAGTACCGGATCAAGCAAATCCAGTATCCGGCAGGGGTGTTCCCCCTATCCATGGATTTATCACTGGAAAGGATTACAGAAAATTATGAGTTTGCAGAGTATCAAGAAAATTCGGGATGCTTTATTGCAGACGGGGATTCCGGCGCATCACTACGAAGCGCCGAAAAAATCAAAAGCACCTTATCTGGTATGGGCGGAGGAGGGGGCTGATACGGCCTGGAGTGGGGACAACAAAATCCGTCGGCAAACGATCAACGGTACAGTAGACTTTTTCACGCTTCAGGAGTTCGACCCAAGAGCCGACCAGGTGCAGGAGGCTTTGGGTCAGGCGCAGATTCCATACCGGTTGCTGTCGATCCAGAAGGAAGAGGATACCGGGCTGATCCACTATGAATGGGAGTGGGAGATCATTGGCTAAGCTGACCGTTGAAGGCTTTTCGATTGAGGATTTTTCCGACAGGCTGCAAGCGATAGCGGAAGGATTGACCGAGATTGAAACGGAAGCGCTCTATAAAGGTGCTGGGATTATCACGGACGAAATCCGCGCCAATTTGGAAAAGAATCTGCGCGGTTCCAAATATTCCAAGGGCGATTTGCTGGAATCACTGGGGATCAGCCCAGCAAAGGTAGACGATAAAGGCGATCTTGACGTCCATATCGGATTTGGATCAAAAGGGAAAGAATACGACCGACGCGGGACATCGAATGTTTTGAAAGCACGGGCCATGGAAAACGGGACCTCGAAGCAGAAGAAAAAGCCGTTTATTCGTCCGGCTGTCCGGAAAACGAAGGAAAAGGCCGCAGAAGTAATGGCAGAAGTCATCCAGACACGAATACAAGAAAAATTTCGACAGGAAAAATAACAAGGAAGGAGAATTTTATGCCCGCATATAAAGCAGCATATCCCACATTTATGCCGATCCAAAAGGAGGTTTTAGGAGGCCCGCCCGTTTATGACCCCGGTGTATTGATCGGAGAAATGATGACAGTTACGTTAAATCCAGAGTTTAACTCCGCGTCCCTCTATGGCGATGACCGCGCTGTTGTTACAAAATCGGCGTTCCGGCAGCTCGCGATTACGCTGAACACAACCCGCATTCCGATTAAAGCCGCCAGCATGATGTTCGGGGAAACCATCCGGGAGAATAATAAAACGAACATATCCAACAGCAGCGACCGTATCCACGACGGAGGGCTGTTATTTGTGATCGGAGATATTGACGAGGACGGGAATGACATCTATGTTCTCTACCAGGTTTATAAAGCACAGTTCCCGCCGCCCAATGAGAGCTACACCACCCAAGGGGAATCTATTTCATTCAACACACCCTCGATGACGGGAACTGGCGTTGCCCTTAAAAATGGGGACTGGAGGCGGAAAGATTATTTTGCCACCAAGGAAGAGGCATTTATCGAGCTGGCCAAACGGGCGCAGCTTGAAGTAGAACTTACCCCGCCCGAACTGATTGTAACCTCGAGGGAGGGAACAGAAACGGGAAAAACCATTATTACGGTTTCACCCCCGCTGGAGGCCGGCCGGAGTTACCGATATAAATCCGGCGTGAATCTGGAACTGCCTAAGTATGATGAAGACGCTTCCTCCGGATGGACCGAGTGGAATGGGGCGGCTGAAATTGAAGGACGTACCGGCGAGCAGGTTATTGTTGCGGAGGTCAGCCTTGACAACAAGATTAAAAAGGCCGGCGTGACCACGATTATCTCCAAAGCAGCAGAGGAGGAAGGGGCATGAGCGATGTCAATCAAAGCTATGCACGGTTGACGTTAGGCGGGCAGGAGTATGACATCGCCTTGACCCTGTCCGTGATAGATCAGTTCCAGGAGCGGTACGGGAGCCTGTCGAAAGCTTTGGAGGCCAGTCATCAATATAAGGAATTCGCGGAGATGATCCGGATCCTCATCAATGACAGCGTAGCCTATCATAACGCAATCTCGGCCGAATCGTGGGAGGAGGTCTCCACTACGTGGGTTAGCCATCACATTACCATTCATAATCTCAAAACAGTCAATCAAACTTTCCTGGAAGCGTTCGGGGTTTCCTTTCCGGATGGGGAGGGAACCTCCCCAAAGGGGGAGACCGGGCAGCGATTGACATCCCTCTCTGGATCTTCCGGGGGGTAACGCTGCTTGGGTATTCTGAACGGGAAGTCTGGCAGATGACCCTGCGAAAATTGTCTGCCCTCTTCGAAAAGCGGCTTTCCTGGGAGGTGTTCCTGCGGACGGGGAAAAACCCGGACGCCATGGAGCCAGATGTGCCGATTTCGCAGTTGTAGCGGGTTTTCGCTTCTTTCAGGCTGTTCTTTACTTTAGCGCATATTTAGGCTATAATCGTGTTAAAGGTTCGAACGCAAGCCGCATTTACGGCCTGCTGTCGCCAAACCACGAAAGGGGCTTTTGTATATGCGAAAGCGAATATATGAAATAATCGAGCTTTCCAATGGGAGCGACCGGTTAAGCGGTCTATATGATGGGTTTATGCTTGTGCTGATCGTTTTAAGCCTTGTTCCGCTTGCCTTCAAATCCGAAAACAGGCTGTTTTATGCGATTGACAAAATATGCGTGTGCATCTTTTCTATAGACTACCTTTTGCGGTTTGCTACCGCCGATTATAAATTCTCGAAAAAAGGCCTTGTTTCCTTTATTCGCTATCCGTTTTCTTTTATGGCTATCGTTGACTTGCTTTCGATACTGCCGTCTGTAACCGTGTTCAATAGCGTCTGGAAGATGTTCCGTGTTCTGCGGATGATCCGCGCCCTGCGGGTTTTCCGCATATTTAAGGCTTTTCGGTATTCAAAAAGCGTGCAAATTGTCGTTGCTGTCTTCAAAAGGTCAAAAGAACCGTTGATTGCGGTATGCACGTTGGCCGTTGCATATATTTTGATTTCTGCCCTTGTGATTTTCAATGTTGAACCAGAGACCTTTGAAACATTTTTTGATGCGGTCTATTGGGCTACAGTTTCGTTAACCACCGTTGGATATGGCGACATTTACCCCATAACCACTACGGGGAAAATAATCACCATGCTTTCTTCTGTCTTCGGAATTGCGATTGTGGCCCTTCCTGCGGGCGTTATTACGGCGGGTTATATGGATGCGATCAGTAGTGAAAAGATGTAAGGCTGCCCGATTTCGTTTGGCCATCCTAAACTGCAAAACGGCTTGAATCAAAGGTAATATCACCCGGGCACTCTCGAAAGAGGGTGCTCTTTCTTTATTTTAAAATTGTAAAAAGGAGGAACTATGTCCGAAAAGATAGGCGTTAAACTTGCGCTGGAGGGCGACCGGGAATTCAGGCAGCAGCTTTCTGAATCCCGCCGGGAACTCACCCTGACCGGAACGGAACTGGCGAAAGTCACCGCACAGTTTG
This sequence comes from uncultured Clostridia bacterium, assembly GCA_947649285.1. Classification (GTDB taxonomy): domain Bacteria; phylum Bacillota; class Clostridia; order Oscillospirales; family Ruminococcaceae; genus Paludihabitans. The sequence goes on along the minus strand of CANSRB010000016.1, from coordinate 9,578 downwards.
CGTATAATGCCGACGGGATGGCGGCGCTGACCGCAAAATCAGAGGTATATACCAAACAGCTTGACCTCCAGCGGGAGCGGGTTAAAACATTGGAATCCGCTGTGGAAAATTGGACAAAGGTACAGAAATCCTCAGCTGACCAGATCGAAGAGCTGCAAAAGGCTTTGCGGCTGGCGAAGGATGAGATGGAAGGGCTGGAACGGTCCTCATCGGGTACCGCCGAAGAATTTGAGGAGCAGCGGAAAAAGATTGAGGGCCTGGAAGCCGAGCTTGTTTCGACCCAGAAAGCATATGACCAGGCCGCACGCAAAACCCAGGATTGGCAGACCCAATTGAACCGGGCGGAAGCGGAGCTTTACAAGACGGAAAACGCGCTCTCCTCGACAACCGACAAGATGCAGGCGTTAGAGGGGAAAACGAAAACCGCCTCTGAGCGAATGAAAGAGCTTGGGGATAAGTCCCGCGAAGCCGGGGATAAAATCAAAGGCATAGGGGACAAAATAAGCGGATTCGGCAACGGTATGACCAAAGTAATCAGCGGGTTTATCACTGCGGCGGCAACAGTTTCCGTAGCCGCGATGAACAACGTAGACGAAGGATTGGATACGATTGTAACCAAAACTGGGGCGACTGGCGAAAGCCTGGACGAACTGTTTGGGATTTTTGAAAATCTGGCAGGGAAGATGCCGTCTGGGTTTGGGGAGATCGGAGCGGCTATTGGTGAGATCAATACCCGGCTGGGTTTTACCGGGGATCAGTTGGAGAGGGCGTCCGAGGATTTCCTCAAATTTGCGACGGTTAATGGGCTGGATGTCAATACCAGTATTCAGGCAGTCACCCGAGCAATGGGAGACGCGGGGATTGCGGCAGAAAACTACGGCATTTTGCTTGATAAGCTGACGCTAGCAGGACAAGTCAGCGGGATTTCTGTGGATACTCTTTCAAATAGCCTTACAACGCAGGGCGCGAAGATTCGTGCCCTGGGGATTGATTTGGACGACGCGATCGCCCTTTTTGCCGCATGGGAAAAGGCGGGCGTAAATACATCCATTGCTTTTTCGGGTATGAGTAAGGCAATATCCAACTGGGGAAAAGAAGGGAAAGACGCGCGGGAGGAATTTGCCAGCGTACTGAAAGAAATCGAAGCAGCTCCTAATATTGCGGATGCAACCGCCAAGTCTATTGAAATATTTGGTGCGAAGGCCGGACCGGATTTAGCAGATGCAATTCAGGGCGGACGCTTTGCATTTGAGGATTATGCAAAAGCCCTTGAAAAAGCCGGTGGCACGATCGAAAGCACTTACGGCAATATTGTCGATGAAGTGGACGATACCCAGATTGCAATTCAGAATGCGCAAATTGCTCTTCATGATATTGGTGAAACCATTGCAAAAACAGCCGGCCCTATTTTGAAAGATTTATCTGAGGATGTTAGAAAGGCTGGAGAATGGTTCAGCAACCTTTCGGAGGGGGAACAGAAAGCGATTGTCAAAACGGCGGCTTTTGCGGCTGCCGCCGGGCCCGTTATATCCGCAACAGGAAAGATTGTGACGGGGATCGGCTCTCTAACTAAGGGAATCGGGAGCGCGACGTCCGGAATCGGAGAGTTTATTGGAAAATTAAGCACCGCCAATACCAGCATTGGATCGGCTGCCGCTGGGGTTACTGGATTCGGTTCGAGTATCGTGTCTGTGTTAGGCCCAGCGGGTCTGGTAGTTGTGGGGATTGCATCTTTGGCGGCGTTGTCCAACGCTATAAAGGAAGCCCGGAAAGAGGCGGAGCGGAAGGTTTATCTCGGCTTTGTGGAGGGCATGAGCGAATCTATGTCCGAGTTTGAGAACCGGGTCAACAGCGCAAAAAGCGTGTTGGATACGCTGGATATCGGGGCGGCGTTCAGCCCGGAAAAACAGCAGGAGATCACCAACGGGATTGAACAGGCACAAGGCCGGATCATGGAAATCGCACAGCTGGCAGCCAGCCAAAGCCGGGCGCTGACGAATGCCGAGCGGGAGGAGATTGAAAGCCTGATCAGCCTGATCGACAGTTATGTTGGAGAAAAGCTGGCCTCCACGCAGGCCACGCATGACACGATTGTGGAGTTGACCAAGCGGGGAAATATTACGATGGAAGAATCCCTTAAATCTGCTAAGGAGATGTATGATCAGGGGATCCAAGCAGCAGAAGAATCCAGAAACCAAAAATACCAGATGGCCCAGGAGTTTGACGAAAAAGAACGGCAGCGATTGTATGACCAAGCCGATAAAGAATTTGAAATTGAAAAAGCGGGATTGGATAAACGATATGCAGAAATTAGCGCTGCAAATCTTAATAATCTTCAGGAACAGAAAAAAATCGGAAACCAGCAGTTGGAGAACTTGGCCGACCTCTATGATAAATTATTAACCCAGACAGAGGAGTACAACAAAGCGGAGGCTCTCTATTTGACGGATTCGGCGGCGGCTGTAGAAAAATATGGGGAAAATGTAAGTCTGGCAATTGATACAATGGGAGGAAATATTGATAAAACAAAATCTGAAATTGCAGAAGCCCTGACAGGCATGGACAAAGACTTCGCCGCAACATTTATGAATATGGCGACGGAAATCAAAGAAAACGGCGGGGAGATCACCGCAGAACAGCAGCGGCTGGCCCAGGCACTGGTTCAGGCTTTCGAAACCCTACCAGAAGATTTGAGGGCTGAAGCTCTCGAAATGATGGAAGCGTTTGGGTTTGGGCTGAACGAAAAAGGTGAATGGGTTTATACGACTGCTGAGGGGATTGTATTGAAGCTTGGCAACATTTTTAATGATCCCAGCATTCATGATGGAACCTATAGTGCCGGCCTGAATGCCGGTGAAGGGTTTAATCAGGGCTTGGCAAGCATGGAGGGGGAGATTACCCATACAGCAAAACGGCTTGCGGGGACGGTTGAGGGGGTTATGGGGAGTGTGCTTGAAATTCGTTCCCCGTCCCGGGTGATGAAGCGGCTCGGCGTTTATACAGCCGAAGGTTTTGAAGAAGGTCTCCGCGAAGGGATCCCCAAAGTCGAAGCCATGTCGGATAAACTGGCCGAAGCGGCGCTTGCCCAGGAAGAAACCATCAACCGGAAACTGGCGGCAATGATCCCCTGGCTCAACAGCCCGGTACCCAGCCTGGAAACACGGGCGGCGTTGTACGGCGAGGGCGGGCCTTTTTATCAAGGTTCCCCCTCATCTGTTGCCGCGGGCCGTCAGGGATCGGCGCCAATGGCTAATATCGTCATCAACCTGGACGGAAAAACGATTGGCCATGTGGTTACGCCGGTTGTTTCACAGGAAATCCAAACGCAGACGGTGCTTGCCGCCAGAGGAAGGGGGAATCCGTATATCTAGCTTTACTTATCGGGGGATAGATGTATCCGAACTCGGAATTGTACTGTCCCGGTACCATCGCCCAATGCTGACGGCTAAACGTTCCTCTCTGACGACTGTCCCGGGCCGGTCGGGGACGGTGGATTTAACAGTTCTTCCAGCGCGTGACGCACTCGAAATCACGGTGGAATGCGGCTATGCGGCGGATACTGTCCAGCAGATGCGGAGGGACGCGCGGGAAATCGCAAGCCTGTTTTCTGAGCCGGGAGAATTGATTTTCAGCGATGAACCGGAGCTACGCTATCAGGCAGAGCTTTATAACGAGATTCCGCTGGAACCGGAGCTGTCGATCGGCTTTTTTACCCTGAAATTTTCCTGTTTTCCGTTTGCGCTGGGGCGGCTGAGAACCGTCCCGATTGAGAGTGGGTCAAATAAAATCGACTATCAGGGAAGCGCCGAAAGCCCTTGCTTGATCGTGCTGCAAAATCCGAATAAATTTGGGATAAGCAATATCCAGGTTACGGTTATTAAAAGGAGGAGATAAACACAATATGTACGCTACAAATTATTTCGAAGCTGGAATCTTGAACACCTTGCGGGGGATTACCCTGGCCGCGCCGGCCAAAATTTATCTGGGTCTGTTTTTGACCTCGCCGGGGGAAAACGGGCAGGAGGGGACGGAAATCAACTATCCCGGATATACCCGGCAAGAGATCGATTTTTCAGAGCCGGCCCCGGAGGCAAACGGGATCGGGATGAAAAACATTGCCCAAATCACCTTCCCGCGTGCGGATCAGGCCGCGGGCACCGCACGGTATATCGGGTTATTTGACAGCCCTGTTGCCGGGAATGCGTTTGCCTATGGCGAAATGGTGGAGGAAAACCCGATTGAAGCCGGGGTTGCGCCGGTCGTGCTGCCCGGAGAAATTATTTATTGGCTCAGTGGGGATATGACGGATTATTATAAAACCGCCTGCCTGAATGTGTTAAGAGGGAAAAGTTTACTGGGATTTAAACCGTATTACGGCTTGTACAACGGAGATCTGCAGTCCGGAGGGGCGGAGCTGGCCGGGGAAAATTATGCGAGACAGGAGGTCATTTTTTCGGCTCCGTCTGAATCCCAATCTGGGCAGCAGATGACTGAAAACAGCCAAGATATAATCTTCTCGCGGCCTTCTACAGAATGGGGAGCCTGGGCGGAGGATGTACTTTTCGACGCTCAGCAGGCGGGGCACGCGGTATGGGCTGTGCCGAGAAGCCCGGTGCTTCGGGTCAAAAAGGGCTATATGCCGATGGTGGAAGCCGGGAATTTTCAGCTTTCCATCAATTAAGGGGGATTGCTTGTGTATGGTGGACCCTATAGCCGGACGCGTTATTCCCTGAGAAAAGGAGAGGGATTCCGGATTTCTGTGCGGGTTTTGGCCGCTGCAAGGATGCGCGCCCTGATCGGGACAGCAGCGGATATCTATACCCGCAGTTTCTTCCAGGCAGTTCTGGAGATGCGGGGACGAAACGGGATGGCCCTTCCAACGGAAGTTTTGGGGGAATCGGGATTGTCCGCGCAAATCCGGATTTTACCGGTGCTCTTTGGCGAAGCGCATGGAACCGAAATACTGGATGCGGAAGCGAACGTCAGCGCAGACCTGAAAATGGAAACAGCAGTAAAAGAGAATCTGGCCTGCGTAATATCCGTTGTACAGGATATTTACGCCAAAACAGTTGGGACAGATGAGCTGAAAGAATTTGTAAGCGTATTACAGAATTTATTCGGGGGTGGGAGCTTTGCGGAAATCCTAAGCGCTCTGACGCAAAGCGCTGTTTTGGATGAAGAAAGTTTACGGTTGAATGTAACTATCCCGCCGGGCGGCGAGCTGCGGATTGATACCGAGCATTTTACCGCTTTGCTGAACGGGCAGAACGTGCTGCATCTCTATAACGGGGATTGGCCGGAACTCTCGCGCAGCCTGCTTAGGATGCTGGTAGACAGTGGGACAGGCGGGAAACTAACTGGAAAAGTAATTTTTACAGAAAGGTGGTATTGATGGATGTTGGAAGTATTGGATATCAACGGGAGAAAAACAGCCATTCTGGAAAACGCGTTTGATATTTCAGAAGAGATTCGGATCAACGCCATTTCGTCCTTGCGCTTTTCACTGCCCGAATCTGACGCCAAGAATAAATACTGCGTCCCTTTTGCCCAAGTGCGTTTATCGGACGGAGAACTTTATCGGATTATGCCCTGTATGACAGAGAGCGGCAGCAGCGGTGTATGTACCTATAATTGCGAACACATCCTGGCGACATTGATGGATGACGTCCTGCTTGGCTATCAAGTGGTGGGGAATATCGGATATTACACGGAGCGGGTAATCCAATATATCTTAGAGCATCAAACAGTAAAAAGATGGAAGCTTGGAGAATGCGATTTTAAGCGCCAGTTTGAATACGGCTGGGAAAACGAGAGTTTGCTTTCCGCCTTGTTTTCAGTTCCGAATTGCTTCGTGGAGGGGTTTGTCTGGCGCATGGATACGCGCGCGTTCCCTTGGACGTTGCATCTAAAACGATTGGATGAGAACGCCTTGCCGGAAATGTACATCCGGGCGCACAAAAACCTCCTACAGCTGACAAGAACCAGCGACCCGAGGGAGATCTGTACCCGATTATACCCGTTGGGATACGGAGAAGGGGTCAATCAGCTGGGGATTGCGGAAGTCAATAATGGGCTGCCCTATTTGCAGTCCCCACCTGAACTGGTCACGCGATATGGTCTGATCAGCCGGGTTTGGATTGACCGGAGATATGAGGACGCCGCATCCCTCAAAGCGGCGGGAGAAGCCATGCTGGCCGAATTGCAGGAGCCTTATACCGAATATAGCGTAGAATTGGCAGAAATCGGGCAGGGGAGCTTGGACCGCGCAGGGATTGGGAAGATCGTGCAGATTGATTACCCGGAAACCAGTATAAAAGTCAAAAGCTACATCACCGGAATTAGCCGCAGCGTGGACAATCCTGAGTCCGATCGGATTACCATCGCCAACCGGCCGCAGGATATCGCTTCTACCGTAGCGGATCTGGCCGACCGGCAGCGGATCGAAATGTCTTATTCTCAAGGGGCAACAAATTTATATGCTCAAAGCTTACAGGCAAACGCAGACAGCAAGACCGGCGCGGTTTTAGAATTTTATATCCCATCGGAAATGCGGATTGTCAATAAAGTAATTGCCAAAATTTCCATGGATCGGTTTCGGGCTTACTCCAAAGCCACCGAGGGCGGCGGGCAAACCTCTACAACATCCTCAGCCGGGGGAGGGTCCACCCAGACCTCATCATCCGGCGGAGGGGGTTCTACCACTTCTGCTTCTGGGGGAGGAGGCTCCATAACCTCCAATTCCGGCGGAGGGAATTCGCTCACTTCATCCGCTGGGGGAAGTTTGGCAACCACGGTTGACGGTGTTTATATTGGCGGCATCAATGATGGAGATGGGGAAACGTCTGCGCCACATGGTGAGGGGGATGAACATACTCATACATATTATTTGATTGACCATTATCACCGGTTATCGATGCCCAGCCATCGCCATGATGTTGATGTTCCATCCCACAATCATTCAGTTAATTTGCCTACGCATACCCATTCAGTCAGCCTGCCTACTCACAGCCACTCTGTAAAAATCCCAAACCATACCCATGACTTTAGTATTCCGGCTCATACCCATGCGATCAATCCGGGGATTTTCCGTTTTGGGAACCCCCGCAGCTTCCGGGTGCTAGTCAACGGGGTGCAGCGTGTTGTCCAAACTGGCAGCGGGGCAGAGCTGAATTTAACGGATTATCTGGTGAAAAATGGCCGGATTCCGCGCGGAACTTGGCATAAAGTTGAAATTATCCCGGACGATCTGGCCTATATCAGTATTGATATGTTCGTCCAGGGATTTGTGCAATCGAGAGGAGACAATACTGTATGAGCATCAAACAAGGAATCGCGTTTTCTCCGCAAACCGAACTGACACAGCCTATAAACTCAGAAGATACGGAAATCTATGTTGTCAGCACGGAAGTATTCCCGCCAGCTCCAAACTATGCGACGTTGGGGATTGATGAAGAGGGGGAAACTATAGAGTATGCCGCTGTGGCGGATGGGCTTTTGTCCGGATGCCGCCGCGGGGTAGAAGGGACGCCCAGGGATTGGCCGGCTGGTACACCAATTGCCCGTAATTTTACAGCACAGGATCAACAGGATATTATTGACACGGTTGAGGCGTCTGTCAGTTCTCTGAGTGGTGGTAGCAATCCGAACCTGCTGGATAACTGGTATTTTGTGGATCCGGTCAATCAGAAGAATTTGCAAAAATACCTTTTATCAAAATTTGAATATACAATTGACAGATGGGCTTTAGGAGTGAATAACTATTCAGGAGCCTGTTCGCTCGAATTAACCGATACAGGAATTCACATAAAAAATGAATTTAACACAACAATAAATTTTACCCAATATATTGATTGGGAATTGGCAGAAGAAGATTATACTTTTTCTGTATTAACTGCCGATGGAAAATTATATTCTCTAACCAGCCACCCTAATGGAACATATCTATTAACTGAATGGGGTGCAATAAGGTTCAACAGATCTACCGTTACCCCAATAACTGGATGGATCCAGGCACAAATAAGCGCATTGAAAGAGGTTACTCTCATCGCCGCTAAACTCGAGCTTGGAGATCGTCAGACCCTCGCCCGCCAGGATGAAAATGGCAGCTGGGTACTGAATGGCCCGCCGCCGAATAAGCAGCAGGAGCTGGCCAAATGTCAGCGGTATTTTGTTCGTGTGAAAGTCCCCGACAACGGCGGAGATATGAATGCTTCCCTTTTTCTTGGATCGTCATTCCCTTATATTGCGAATCGCACCAGTCTAGGATTTTGGCTCCCTCAGCCTATGCGGATTAATCCTACTGTAAAAGTGGAAAATAATTCGTACGGTACGGGGATTATGGGACACAATTATTCGAGGAACATAGAGTATATGAATGTTGTTCCACTAGTCAATTTAATGTCCAATAATTATCTGGAATTTGTTTTTACAAGTGCGACACAGCCGTTTGTAGTTGGCGAATCCATCAACTACGAACTTTCTATAGGTGCCAGTATTGATTTTGATGCGAATTTATAAAGGAGGAATATCATGACAGATGCAACCAACCACTACATACGCACGGACTTAGCGGGGAACATCCTCCACGGTTTTTCCACTGCGTTTGAAACCCCGCAGATGGACGATATCCTGCTTCATGAGGGAGGATATCAGTTCCGTCTATTCCCAGATGGGGAGGAGAACCCCTCATTGTTTACAATGGAGGGGATCCCGCTTTACCGCTGGGATGGCACGGAGGTGATCCAGCGGAGCAGGGAGGAGATCGCCGAAGATATTGCGGCCTTGCCTCCGCCTCCGGTTTATGTGGATCCCTATAAAGCCGCTGTCTCAATGGTGCTTAGTCAGTCGGCGGAAGCCCTGACGGACGCGCAGGCTTTATCGGTCGCGGAGGTATTCCCGCTCTGGACTACAGGGTGGACAGGCAGTCAAGGGGCCATTGTCCGCGATGGGGAGCATCTATACCGCTCCCTGCATGACGTAACCAACACCGCCCAGAACACCCGGCCCTCTGATACGCCGGCCATGTGGACGATGGTGGGAGACCCGCAGGAGGAATTTCCGGCCTGGATCCCGCCAACTGGGGCGCACAATGCTTACATTAAAGGGGACAAGGTCTCTTACCAAGGGAATGAATGGGTCTCACAGGTGGCTGGGAATGTCTGGGAGCCAGGTGTATATGGGTGGAATATGGTGTAGACATAAATAGAAAAGAAAGGACGGAAAAACATGAAAACATTTTTGGACAATCTTCTGCGGAATCCGGCGGTCATTCTGCTGGCGATCACACTCTCTATGGATATGATCCTGGGAATGCTCCGCGCAATCAAAGAAAGGGAATTCAATTCCTCCGCCGGGATTGACGGCGGGATCCGGAAAGCGGCGATGCTGCTCTGCGTCGTTGGGTTTGGCTGGGTGGATTCGGTCGTCCACCTAGATTTGGTCAATTTACTGCCAAAGGCTTGGCAGACTGCGGCAAACCTCCCCAAGGTTGGGCTTTGCGAACTGTTCGGCCTGTTGTTCACCCTGTTTGAGGTGGCCAGCGTGCTGAAAAATCTGGTGCTTTGCGGGGCGCCCGTCCC
>CANSRB010000015.1 GCA_947649285.1 uncultured Clostridia bacterium | reverse complement strand
AAAAATGAACGCAGTATGCCGGGAAAAGGCCCGGTCAGATGGCGTTTTCGGTTGTACATACAGATTCTAAGTATTTATGAATAGACTTCGCCGCTGTTTTGCCTGCGCCCATCGCCAGGATGACCGTAGCCGCGCCGGTGACCGCGTCGCCGCCGGCGTATACACCCTCCCGGGAAGTCCGCCCGGTTTCCTCTTCCACGACAAAACAGCCGCGGCGATTGACCTCCAGCCCCTGGGTCGTGTTCCGGATCAGGGGGTTAGGGGAGGTCCCGATCGACATCACGACGCAATCCACATCCAATACAAATTCCGAGCCTTCCTTCACGATCGGGCTTCTGCGCCCCGATTCATCCGGCTCGCCCAGTTCCATCTCCACGCAGCGCATCCCTGCAACGAATTTTTCCTCGTTCCCCAGGATTTCAACCGGATTGGTCAGAACCCGGAAGAGGATCCCTTCTTCCTTGGCGTGTTCGACCTCTTCCAGGCGGGCCGGCATTTCCTCCTCGCTCCGGCGGTAAACGATCGAAACCTCGTCCGCACCCAGCCGCTTGGCGCAGCGTGCCGCATCCATCGCCACGTTCCCGCCGCCGACCACGGCGACCCGTTTCGCCTCCTGAATCGGGGTTGCGCTCCCTTCCCGGTATGCTTTCATCAAATTGACCCGGGTCAGGAATTCATTGGCTGAATAAACCCCTTTGAGGTTTTCGCCCGGGATCCCCATAAAGCGGGGCAACCCAGCTCCTGAGCCGATAAATACCGCTTCAAAGCCATCCTCGAACAGTTCGTCAACCGAGAGCGTCTTACCAATAACCATATTGGTATTCATCGTCACGCCCAGCGCGGTCAGATTGTCGATCTCTTTCTGCACGATCGCCTTCGGAAGACGGAATTCCGGAATACCGTACACCAGCACCCCTCCAGCCAGATGCAGGGCTTCGAACACTGTCACCTCGTAACCCAGCTTGGCAAGATCACCCGCGCAGGTCAATCCGGACGGGCCCGCCCCGATGACAGCGACCCGGCGGCCGTTGGAATCCGGTTTCTCCGGTGCATTTTCCGTATGCGCATTGTGCCAGTCGGCAACGAACCGTTCCAGCCGTCCGATCGCAACCGGTTCTCCCTTGATCCCGCGGACGCACCGGCTTTCGCACTGGGTTTCCTGAGGGCAGACACGGCCGCAGACCGCCGGCAGGGAGCTGGAACGGTTCAGGATCCCATAGGCTTCCTCGAACTGCCCCTCTTTTACCTTTTCAATAAAAGCCGGGATGTCAATTGCAACCGGACAGCCGGAAATACAGGGCTTATTTTTACAATTCAGACAGCGCGCCGCTTCGTCTATTGCCTGCTCCTTTGTATAGCCCAGCGCGACCTCCTCGAAATTATGGCAGCGGATCTCCGGAGCCTGTACCGGCATTTCATTTTTCTTCAACGACATATTAGGCATGGGGAGCCTCCTCCTTATTCAGCAAATGGCAGGCCGATTCATAGGCGTGCCGTTCAAAGCCGCGGTACATCCCGGAACGTTCAATAGCTTCGTCAAAGTCCACCAGATGCCCGTCGAAATCCGGGCCGTCTACGCAGGCAAACTTGGTTTCCCCGCCCACGGTCAGCCGGCATCCGCCGCACATCCCGGTCCCGTCGATCATGATCGGGTTCATGCTGACAATGGTTTTGATCCCGTATTCTCTGGTCAGTTGGCTGACGAATTTCATCATGATCAGCGGCCCGATGGCGATCACTTCATCGTATTGATTCCCCGCTTCAATCAGTTCCTTCAACGCTTGGGTAACCAACCCCTTCTGCCCGGCAGAACCGTCGTCTGTCATCAACACCAGTTTACTGGAGGCTTCCCGGAACTCTTTTTCCAGGATAACCAGATCCTGGTTCCGGAACCCGACGATCGCATGGACCTCGGCCCCCTGCTGATACAGCTTTTTCGCAATCGGGTAAGCAATAGCACAGCCGACCCCGCCGCCGATCACCGCGACCCTTTTCAAGCCCTCGGTATGGGAGGCCACGCCCAGCGGCCCTACGAAGTCCCGAAGCGCGTCGCCCTCCTCCAGCTGATCGAGCTGCTTAGTGGTTGCTCCAACAATCTGGAAAATCACCGTGACGCTTCCCTTTTCACGGTCAAAATCCGCTACGGTCAGCGGGATCCGCTCCCCTTCTTCATTTACCCGCAGGATAATAAATTGTCCGGGCTCCGCCTTCTTCGCCACCAGCGGAGCGTCAATCTCCATTAAAGTGACGGTTGGATTCAGCCGCCGCTTTTTTAATATCGTAAACATCGTAATCTCCTTTTCTTCACATGGATTCTACCGTCAAACGCAGAGAAAAAGCCAGTCGGGTCAAAACGGACGGGCGTTTGGATGATGCAGGCCCTCTTTTGGACCCCTGCCAAACTCCTCTACCATCCGGCGCACCAAATCCCGGTTGGCCGGGCAAAACTCATACGCGGAAAAGGTTTCCGCTGCCGCCCAGCAGAGTTCCTCATGGACATTCCGGCTCAATTCCCCGCTTTTCCAGCGGGAAAGGAAAAAACGGAACCGGATCGTCCCATCCGGATAGGTATATTCCATTTCCTCATAGCACTCCAGCGGCTCCACTTCCAGCCCGCATTCTTCCCGGCATTCCCGGACCAGACAGTCCTCGTGGGATTCGCCCGGCTCCAGCTTGCCGCCCGGAAATTCCCAAACAGAAGGATTACTCCCGTCCGAGCGCCGTTTCCCGATCAGGAATTTCCCCTGATGATAAATCAACGCTGCCGCCACCTGTTTCATTCCTCATCCGCCTTTCCAATTTTCCGCTTTATAAAGCTAAAGGGCTTTCCATTTAGTATAGTACGTTTCCGGGAAAATTGCAACTGCAAAAACATATAAAACTACGCTTGTTTCATAAAAAGGCGCAAGGATCCTCATGCCTTTCCGCGGCAGAGCCGCGATTCCAATGCGAAGCTCATGCCGCCCCGCGCCGGGCACACTTCTTTTCTTTGATCGCTCAAAGAAATAGGGCAGGGCGTGGGGCGCGAAGCCCCACAAAAGAGAGCCCGCTTATTCACGAAGCCGCAACAAGTTCTCACATTCTTTTCATTTTTTTGCCAAACCCGTGTAAAAATAACATGATAAGATAAACCCATCGAAACATCCAAGGCCTGAAGCCCCGCAGATACCGCGAAGGCTTCCAGGCCGGGTTTCGAACCAAATCAGAATTTCTTATCCATAAAAGAAAAATAGAAAGGAACCGCCCTCCCGGGCCAATGGTGAATCTTATGAACGGCTATCAAAATCAGAACAATTGGAACCCAAACCCCAGCTATACGCCAACCCCCTCGATCCCTGTACAGGATACGGCTCACTTTTCCCAGCAGCCCTCCGCAGGGAACCATCCGCCGGTCATGCAGGGCTGGAACGGGGCCTCTCCACAACCCCGTACTCCTAAGAAAAAGAACAGCAGCGGGACCGCCAAGCTGGCGGTTGTAGCCGCCCTGAGCGTGGCTTTCTCGTTCGGGGCTGGATTTCTGGGGACCAGCCTGGCCAACTCACTGGACACCGATCCTGCACCGGTACAAAGCCAGCAGCAGACTATCCCAAGCAGCACAGAGGGGATTGCCACAAACGCCAACACCAGTAGCGGCAAAACCGAAATGAGCACACAGGAGGTCGCCGCCCTGGTGAAGGACAGTGTGGTCGAAATCACCACTGAAAGCGTCACGACCGGGAACTTTTTCCAGCAGCAGATCATGTCCGGCGCAGGCTCCGGTGTAATTATTTCCAGTGACGGCTATATCGTCACAAACCATCATGTAATTGACGGATCATCCAAAATTACCGTCACGCTGACCGACGGCACCAGTTATGAAGCCGCTTTGATCGGAAGCGATAAAAAAACCGACCTTGCCGTATTAAAAATCAACGCAGAAGGGCTGAAGCCTGCCGTATATGGTTCTTCTGACAACTTACAGGTGGGTGAACCCGCCATTGTGGTCGGCAATCCGCTGGGCCAGCTGGGCGGCAGCGTATCCAACGGCATCATTTCCGCGCTGGACCGTCAGATTACCGTGGATAACGAGGTCATGTCCCTGCTCCAAACCAACGCAGCCGTAAACCCCGGCAACTCCGGCGGCGGGCTGTTTAATGCACAGGGAGAGCTGGTCGGCATTATCAACGCGAAGCTTTGCAATTCCGATTGACACTGCCCGGGCCGTAATTGACGACCTGCTGACTTATGGCTATGTACAAGGCCGGGTAGAGCTGGGGCTTTCCCTGCTGGATGTATCCGACCCGCAGACGGCATTGATGTATGGCGTCCATTCCACCGGTGTCTATGTGCTGAAGATCAATGAGGGTTCCGCGGCGGAACGCGCGGGAATCCAAGTCGGCGACCGGATCATCTCAGCAGATGGGACCGCGATTACCACCTCTTCCGAACTGAAGCAAATCCTGGACTCCCACAGCGTCGGCGATCAGCTGGAGCTTACGATCATACGCGGAAACCGTCAGGGAACCGTCCAGATCACGCTGGGGGAAAATAAAGGCGAATCCATTTAATACAAGGTAAATTTATTCTGCTTTGTTCTGCTTTTATATAAACTTTTTCATGGTGCGAACAGCCGAGAACGGGAAACCGTCCTCGGCTGTTCGCAGTTCCGGGTTCATTTATCCAGGTCCTGCCAAAAATCCTCCAGCAGTTCTTCTGTATGGACGCCCAGAATCCGGCAGAAGCAAGCCAATTCATAATCGGTTACAAAGCGGGAGTTCCGCTCAATGCGGCTGATCATCTGCTGATCCATATTCACCCCCAGCGTCTGCATCTTTGCCGCAAGCTGTTCCTGAGACATGGAATTTTTCACCCGGCAAAGCTTCAGCGTTTTGAAAATGATATTTTTATTATTTTCAAATAAGATTTTCTTCATAAGCCTCACACGATTATCACGTATTTTACTTGACTTTAACATATAATTTATGCTAAAATACGTTACATAAACGTAAAAAAGAGGAACTCAACATGAAAGTATCGCAGGAATTATTGATTCGGCTATTATCCGAACAGGAAATCCATATCGTATTTCCCAACCTGCCTTTCCCCATTGAGGATGCCATTGAATCACAAAGCTGTGCGATTTTACAGAAAATCAAACAGATTCTCGAAGATGATTCCCTGGATGATCCGGAATGCTTTCAGCATATCGAAAAAATCCTCGAGCTTTTCCGGCAATCCGGCATTTCTGTCCACCGTCATGATTTTGGATAAAACATAGCCCATCCCTCCAGTTATCCGCTTTGGTCGGAAGCAGGGCAATAAAAAAACTCCGGAGCTTCCCCTACCCTCCGGAGTTTTTTTATTCAATTTATACGATGAAATATATATTGAAGAAGTTCATCCGCCCAATGGGGTAAGCTGATAGACCAGCATCCCAACCACACCGCAGCCCAGCATTACCACAATCGGGCTGGGTTTCCATTTTCTCAGGACAAACAAAGCCGCGCTAAAAAGCATCACTGACACCCAATTGATCTGATGAATCGCCCAGGAAATCCCATTATTTCCAAATACCGATAAAATTAAAATCGAAAGCCCAGCTGAAGCAATCAGCGCCACAATGGCTGGACGCAAACCTTCTAATACGCCTTGTACCATACGTAAATTTTTATACTTATAGTAAAAGAAAGCCAACGTCAAAACAATGATACAGGAAGGGATCACACAACCCAGCGTGGATACAATCGCACCTGGGATCCCAGCCACCTGAATCCCTACAAAAGTAGCGGAATTGATCGCAATCGGGCCGGGAGTCATCTCGGCAATGGTAATGACATCGGCAAATTCCTCCAGGGTCAGCCAATGATGCAGGTCCACGACCTGGCTTTGGATCACCGGCATCGCGGCATAGCCTCCTCCTATACTGAACAGGCCAATCTGCATAAAGCTCCAAAGCAGTTCCAGGTAAATCATTCGCTTTCCCCCTTATCCTGAGTCCTCTCTTTCCGCCCCTTGCAGACCGTTACCACAACGCCAAGAACCGCACAGAACAGAATAATAAAGACTACGTTCAGCTTCAGCCAGTAAGTCGCTGCAAAAGCCGCGCACATCACCAGGATCGAAATCCAGTCCCGGCTTTTGACCACCTTTCCACCCATACTCCATACTACATCAATAATCACGGCTGCAACCCCGGCCTGCATCCCCCGCAGCAGGGCAGAAATCCAAGCGTTGCTGCGAAACCACTCGTATACCAGTGAAATGCAGGAGAGGATAATCAGCGGCGGCAGAACCGTCCCCAAAATCGTCACCAAAGCACCAGGGAACCCGGCAACCCGATACCCCACCAGGATTGCGGCATTTACGGCAATCGCCCCCGGAGAGGACTGGGCAATTGCCGTAAGATCCAGCATTTCCTGTTCCTCGATCCAGCCCAGGTCCGTGACAAATTTTTTACGCATCAAGGGGATAATCACAAAACCTCCCCCAAATGTAAAAGCGCTGAGATAGAACGTAGAGGTAAACAATTTCCAATATACTTGGAGGCCTTTTTTCATAAGTTCATGATCCTTCCCTTTAGTCTGCCTTTCTCCAAGGTGTAGTAAAAAGCTCCAGGCGGAAAAACCGACTGAAGCCCTTTACTATTTATGCAAAAGTGATGAAACTAAGACTTATTCAGCTTCTGCGTTGACAACCGCTTCTTCAACGATTTTCTCCGCAACAACGCCTTCTACTTCACTGTTCAAGTCCAGCTCTTTATCTTTTTTCTGCTCATCCTCCGAGAGAAGTGCGCGCATAGACAAGCTGACACGTTTTTTATCCACATCAATCTCGATAATTTTCGCGTCAACTTCCTGGCCCACTTTCAGGACATCGGAGATCTTTTCTACACGCTGGTTGGCAATCTGAGAAATATGGATCAGGCCGTCAATCCCCGGAATAATCTCCGCAAACGCACCATAAGCCGTAAAGGAAACGATCTTCACTTTTACCACATCGTCTACATGGTAATCATTCTGGAAAATCACCCACGGATTTTCGCTGTTTTTCTTATAACCCAAAGAGATCCGTTTCTTTTCCGGATCAAAATCCTTGATATAAACCTCTACCATATCGCCCGGGTTCACAACCTCAGACGGATGTTTCAGCTTGCTCCAAGACAGCTCGGTAATATGGATCATCCCGTCAATGCCGCCCAGGTCAACAAACGCACCGTAAGAAGTGAGGGATTTGACTTCGCCCTGGTAAACCTTTCCGATTTCCACAGACTCCCAGAATTTCGCCTGTTTTTCTTTTCTCTCTGCGGACAGAACCGCACGGACAGAACCCTTTGCACGGCTGCGCTGTTCGTTGATCTCGATAATTTTCAGACGGACCGGCTTTTTCAGCAGGGTATTCAGATCCTCTACCCGGGAATCCGAAGACTGGGATGCCGGGACAAAAATCTTGGTATTGCAGGTATAAACCAGCACGCCGCCCCGGACAACATCGGTAACCACGCCGTCGAGAATAGTTTCTTCTTCGTAAGCTTTTTTGAGTTCCTCAAAGCCGCGCGCCGCGTCGCAGCGTTTTTTCGACAGGGTAACAATGCCTTCCTGATCGTTGACTTTGACAACAACCAGCTCGATCTCGTCGCCTTTTTTTACCAGATCTTCAATTTTAGTGGAAGGATCGTCGCTCAGCTCTTCTGCCGGAATAATGCCGGCCTGTTTCGCGCCGATATCCACGTGTACTTCATTGGGTGCAACAGATGTAACTACGCCGGTAACCCGTTTGCCATTGTATATTTTTTCACTTTCCAAAGACTGCTCCAGCAAAGTAGCAAAGTCTTCCATTTCTTCATTTCTTAAAATCTCACTCATCGTTTTAAGAACCTCCTTGATTATATCAGCCGGCGTAGACGCTCCGGCAGTGACGCCAATTTTATCATAAGCGAATAGGTCAATTCCGTTCAATTCATCCTTTGTTTCAATTAAAAGGGTGCGGCAATGCTTCTGGCAGACCTCCTGCAGTTTACGTGTATTCGAACTGTGTCTGCCGCCGATTACAAGCATCAGGTCGCTCGCAGCCGCCATTTCGGCCGCTTCGCTTTGACGTTCACTGGTCGCACTACATATTGTATCAAATATTTTCAGGTTTGTATAGTGTTTTTTCGCAATTTCATTGCAGTAGTGCCACCGATTTGTATGATATGTGGTTTGTGCTACTAAAACCGCATTTATTTTCTCTTTTTCCGACAAATTTTCTGCCAAAATCCGCAGTTCTTCCCCGTCTTCCACGACGTAGGAAGGCGTTTGGCAATGCCCGCGGATCCCTTCCACCTCTGCATGGCGGACATCCCCAGCCACAATAACCGTTTTCCCCTTCCCGGACTCCTGGCGGACAATCCGGTGGATCTTGGCCACAAACGGGCAGGTAGCGTCTGCATAGTCCACGCCCAGAGCCTCCAGCTGGCCGTAAACCTCCTGTGCAACCCCATGCGACCGGATCACTACCGTTTCATCCGGCCGGGCTTCCTCGGGAGAATTAATAATCCGGACCCCCCGGCCGGCCAGCCGTTCCACCAGCTGGGGATTATGGATGATGGGGCCCAGGGTTGCCGGATGTTTCCCCTCATCCAGCAGCCGGAACACCAGGTCAACCGCCCGGTTTACCCCGAAACAAAAACCGGCGGTTTTTGCCAGCGTATATTCCGTCATGGCGCCTCTACCCCCAGCAGCGCCGCAATCCTGGACATCAGCAGCTGATTGGATGCCCGAAGCTCGGATTTCTGATTCCCGTCCACCCGGATTTCCCCATTCCGGATCGGTTCCCCAAAGCGGACGGTCACCTCCCGGCGGAGCCCCCGTTTCTTCCCATATTCAATGCAGGCCGGGACAATATCCCCGCCAGTCTGGGAGGCAATCACCACCGCGCCGGACTTCGCTTTATGCAGCTTCCCGTCCTTCGACCGGCCGCCCTCCGGGAAAATCCCCAGCACGCCGCCCTCCCGGACAATCTGCTCCGCTTTTTCGATCGCGCCGCGGTCCCCTTTGCCGCGTGCAACCGGAAAAGCGCCCAAATGCCGGATCAAAAAGCCTAATATCGGAACCCGGAACAGTTCCTCCTTCGCCATATACCGCACCTGCTTCGGACAGGCTACCCCCAGGAACGGCGGATCCAGATCGCTGACATGGTTGCAGGCCAACAGGAACCCGCGATCCTCCGGGATTTGTTCAATCCCCTCCACCCGCAGGCGGTAGGGCAGCTTCAGCAGCAGCTTGACCAGCTGCCGGGCAAATGCGTAAAATGACATCCTTACTCCTTTATTCTGCCGCGCGCCCCGGCTCTGTATGCGGCATCCCTCCCCGGCGCAGAATTAGGGGAACGCCTGTATAAAAACCTGTATGTACAACCGGGAACACCATCTGACCGGGCCTTTTCCGGACATACTGCGTTCATTTTTCTTGCCATACGCCCGTATGCCTGCAAAAAATCGCCTTGTCTGCCGGGAAAATCCCTCGGCCGTCCGGCATCCCCAGCTATAAATACAGGTTCTAAAGGCAGGTCAGCCCTGCTTTTCCCGGATTACCCGAATCACCCGCGCGATCGACTCCTCCAGGGAGCAGTCCGTGGTATCTACCCGCACGGCATCCTCCGCCTGACGGAGCGGGGAAACCGCGCGGTGCATATCCGCGTCGTCCCGCTTGACCACATCTGCCAGGATCTCCTCAAAGGTAACCTCCAGCCCTTTTTCCGTCAGCTCCCGGAAACGCCGGCGGGCACGTACCTCCGGGTCGGCGGTGAGGAAAATCTTCACCTCCGCATGAGGCAGGACAACGGTGCCGATATCCCGCCCATCCATCACGACGGAATTCGTTTTCGCCAGATCCTGCTGGAGGGAGAACAGGAACTGCCGCACCTGCGGGATCTGCGAAACCTCGGAAGCATGAACCGAAACTTCCGGCGTACGGATTCGGTCGGAAACATCCTCCCCATTCAGGAAAACGCGCTGTTCCCCCTCTGCAAATTTCAATTCCACCGATACTTCGTCCAGCAGCGGGACCACCGCGGACGGGTCCGCCGGGTCCACGCGGCTCATCATATAGCAGGCCACCGCCCGGTAAAGCGCGCCGGTATCCGCGTAAAGGAACCCCAGCTCTTTCGCCGCAGCGCGGGCAATGGTGGATTTCCCGGCCCCTGCCGGCCCGTCAATCGCAACAGAAATCATTCCGCTTCCTCCTTCTGCGCCCGTTTACCCGCAGCGGAAAATCCCGCTGCATAACCCGTCGCATATGCAATCTGTAAATTAAACCCTCCGGTATAACCGTCCACATCCAGCAGCTCACCCGCAAAATACAGGCCGGGCATCCGCTTGGACTGCATGGTCCCCGGATCCACTTCAGACACCTTCACCCCGCCCGAGGTGACGATCGCCTCCTCAATCGGGCGAAAACCATCCACTGAAAATCGAAACCCTTTCAGCAGACGGACCAGCTCCCGGCGCTGCTCCTTGGTAATCGAATGCACCTTCCCAAGGGGCGGAATCCCGGAACGCTGGACAACCACTGGGATCATCTTCTTGGGCAGGAGCTCCTCCAGGCTGTTGGCGAAATCCCGGTTGGCAAACTTCCCGAAATCCCGCAGCAGCCGGGCGTCCAGCTGTGCTTCATCCAGACCCGGCTTTAAATCCAGGGCCACCGAAAACCGGCCCGGTTCGAACCGGCGGATATGGGAACTCGCGCTCAGCACCAGCGGCCCGGACATCCCGTAATGGGTGAAAAGCAGCTCCCCCAACTCAGAAAAGAGTGGCTTTTTCTTCTGGGCATCCCACAGGCGGAGCTCCACATTCCGGAGGGAAAGCCCCTGCATCGCCGCGCAGTCTTCATCCTCCGATACCAGCGGCACCAGGGAGGGCTTCAATTCGGTGACCGTATGTCCTGCCGAAGCTGCCAGTGCATATCCGTCCCCGCTGGAACCTGTCCGGGGATAGGACTTCCCTCCCGTTGCGAGGATGACGCAGGAAGCCGCAAATTCCCGGCCGTCCTCACAGCTGACACCGGCAATCCGTCCCCGTTCCATCCGGAGGCGGTTCACCCGGCCGGTTTCGATCCGGACACCTGCCCGGCGGCAGGCCTCCTCCTGCGCGGCGGCAATTTCCTGCGCCTGGTCGGAAACCGGGAACACCCGGCCGCCCCGTTCCGTTTTCAGCCGGACGCCCCGGCTTTCGAAATACGCCCGGCAGTCCTGCGGGCTGAAATGGGAAATCGCGCTGAACAGGAACTTCGGATTGGTCGGGATATTCCGAAAAAATTCCTCCTCGGTGCAGTCGTTGGTGACATTGCACCGGCCTTTCCCGGTAATCAGCAGCTTCCGCCCCAGGCGTTCGTTGCGTTCCAGCAGCAGGGTTTTAGCTCCGGCCAGAGCCGCAGTTTCCGCCGCCATCATCCCAGCCGCACCTCCGCCGACCACAATCACCTCAAACACCGGCTGTTTCCCCTGGCTTCTGATAAACGTCGTATTCATCCCAGATCCCCTCCAGCCGATCAAAAATCTGCTTGATCTCATCCCGTTTCCGCAGGCCAACCGCCACAATCAGCGCGTTGATCAGGGATAACGGCGCCACCAGCGAATCCACGAAGGAAGCCATGTCGCTCCGGGCCTGCAAAAAGAAGTCGGCGTGCTCCGCAATCGGGGAGGAGGGGCTGTCGGTAATCGCCACGATTTTCGCCCCCATGTTCCGGGCATACGCCAATGCCTTGGCGCTCCGCTTGGAGTACCGCGGGAAGCTGATGCCGATGATGACATCCCCCATCCCGATCCGCATGATCTGTTCAAACATTTCGCTGGAGGAAGTGGTGTCCACCAGCCGGACATTCTCAAAAATGATGTTGAAATAAAGCGCCAGGAAACGGGCCAGCACCAGCGCGCTCCGGGAACCAAGGATATAAATCCGCTTGGCCTGGAGGATGGCCTCCACAGAATTGTTAAAATCCACGCGGGAGGTTTCCTCCATGGTTTTCTTGATTTTTTCGATATCCAGGTTCAGCACCTTGCCCAGGATATCCCGATCCCCCATCTGCTCTTTGGCGACGTCGATCCGCTGGACCGCCGTCAGCTTGTTCTTGATCATTTCCTGAAGCTCCCGCTGAAGCGCGGGATATCCGTCATACCCCAGTTCAAAGGCAAACCGCACCACCGTAGATTCGCTGACCTGCGCGGCCGCTCCCAGCCGGGCCGCCGTCATATACGCCGCTTTTTCGTAATGATTAAGAATATAGGAAGCAATGCTTTTCTGCCCCTTGGAAAAACTGCTCATTTTCTGTTCAATCTCATTTAAAATGCTCCCCAGCATGAAATAGCCCCCTGTATGTTGTTCATCCGCCTGTTGTCAAATCTCTTTGCGGGTGACATTCCGCAGCCATTTATTCCCCCGCATCCGGATCAGGAAAAGCACCACCTTCACCGGCTCGTCAATCTTCATCACCAGAAAAACCAGCGGGATCGGCCATTTCAGCACAAAGGCCACAAAATAAGCCGCTGGAACGGCGATGAACCACAGACCGATCACTTCAATCCAAAGCGAAAATTTTGTATCCCCTCCGCCGCGCAGGATGCCGACAATCCCGATCCCTGAAATGGAAACGAAAAAGCCGATCAGTGCGGCCACCAGCATCATTTGATGCGCCAGCTCCTTGGTGGCCGGCTCTACCTTGTAAAAGTCTACAGCGACCCGCTGGAGCGCCAGGATCACCCCCATGACGATCAGCCCGAATAGATAGGAGATCAGCAGGAAGGTATGCCCCCGGTCATGCGCCTTGTTCATATCCCCTTCCCCGATCGCCTTGCCGATCAGCACCGCAGCCGCGCTCGCTACACCGAATACTGCCACCGTGGAGAGCTGCTGCACCACGCTGATGATGGTATTGGCCGCCACCGCACTGGTGCCCAGCATCCCGAGCAACCGGGCCTGCATCGAAGTCCCCAGCGCCCACATCAGCTCGTTCGCCACCACCGGGATGCTGATTACCGTCAAATCCCGAAGCAGCAGCCGGTCAAACAGGAAGAAATCCCGCAGCCGGATCCGCAGCTTTTGATCAAAGAAAAACATATAGCAGACCGCAATGGTAAATTCCAGCAGCCGGGCCGCCAGGGTAGCATAGGCCGCGCCCCGGATCCCCAGCGCCGGCGCGCCGAATTTCCCGAAAATCAGGATATAATTCAGCAGCACGTTGGTGACCAGCGCCGCCACATTGGAAACCACCGCGATCCGGACGCTTTCTACACTCCGTATCGAGATGTAAAACACATTGGTCAGCCCAAAGAACACATAGCAGTAGGCGATGATCCGGAGATACTCCGCCCCAGTGGAAATGACCTCCGCTTCGTTGGTAAACAGCCCCATGAACCATTCCGGCACGGTCAGCACCGCCACTGTCAGCAGCAATCCTGCCAGCATGGAAAAACGGATAATCATGGTCACGATCACCCGGATCGGTTTGAGCTGCTGCATCCCCCAATATTGGGCCGTCAGCACAGCCGCCCCGCTTCCCAGGCCGAAGGTCAGCATATTAAAAATAAAAAACGGCTGGTTCGCCAGCGAAGACGCCGACATAGCCACATCCCCCAGCTCCCCCAGCATGACGGTATCCAGCATCTGGGTTAAAAAGACGATGATATTCTGCATCGTCACCGGCAAAGCCAGAGTCACCAGCATTTTATAGAAACCTTTATCCCGTATCAGCCGCGGCTTATATGTCGTTGCTTCCCTTGTCATCCCGGCTTCCTCCTCATCTATCATAATCCTTCTCCTGCTAAACACCGGAAGGATTGATTTAAAACAGACCTGCCCGCCGCCAGCAGACAGAAAACGGATCACTTCCGCATAAACAGATTCCCGCCTGATGAATCCGCCCCTACAATCAGCGGGAACTCCCGGAATTCCAGCCGTTTGATGGATTCACAGCCCAGCTCCGGGAACGCCACCGTTTCGCAGGAAGCAATACAGCGGCAGGCCAAAGCGCCCGCACCGCCCAGCGCACAGAGATAAACCGCCCGATTGCGGCAGATCGCTTCCAGCACCTCCGGGCTGCGCCCTCCCTTGCCGATCATGGCTGTCAGCCCCAAATCCAGCAGCCGCGGGGCAAAACGATCCATCCGGGAGGAGGTCGTCGGCCCGCAGGAACCAACCGGCAGCCCCGGCGGAGCTTTTGTCGGCCCGGCATAATATACCGCCGCCCCGTCCAGCGGGAAAGGCAGCGGTTCCCCATTGTCCAGCATGGAGAACAACCGTTTATGCGCCGCATCCCGGGCGGTATACACCCAGCCGGACAGCAACACCCGCTCCCCTGCTTTCAGCGAAGGGGCGGCTTCTTTCAAGTCCCCGGCATCCAGCCGGATCCCCGCAGTTTTGTTCATTCCGGCCGCTCCCCTTGGTTCATCTGGGTAAATTTCCGGCGGATGGCCTCGCCGACGCTTTCCCGGGAAATGAAATCCTCCTTGCCCTCCGAAAACACCTGCTGCAGCGTGATTCGCTGCACGGAGGATTTAACCTCGTCAATGGCCAGCAGCAAATTGGACTTTTGAAGCTTCATCTCTTTTTGGACCTTTTCCAGCTGTTCCCGCAGCTCCCGGCTTTCGGAGCGTGCGTCCCGCAGCAGGGTTTCAGCCTGCCGCTTTGCATCGTCCAGCAGGGATTTGGCCTGTTGTTCTGCTTCTGTCCGGCGCTGTTCCAGCAGGTTTTCCGCCGAACGCAGGGCTTCCTCCGCTGCCCGGGACTTCTCCTCAGCCTCAGACAACAAGGCGGCAGATTTCTTCTCTGCCTGATCCAGCTTTTCCTCCGCAGTCCGACGGGCCGAGGCCAGCATTTCCGAGGAAGAACGCTGGGCGGTATTCAGGGCCTCATCCGCCCGGCGCTGTGCCGAACGGACGATCTCCTCGGACTTCTTCGCCGCTGTGTCCCGGAACCCGGAACACTCCGCTTCCGCCGCCGAGCGCAGCTCCTCTGCCTGGCGCGAAGCGTTTTCCAGCAAATCATGCTCCTTCCGCTTGGCTGATTCCATCAGGTCCTGGGTCTGCTTTTTGGTCAGCTCAAAGATCTGCTGGGCATCCCGCACAATCCCCTTGGCCTGTTCGGACGCCTGCTCCAGCAGCTGGTCTGCCTGGGCGCGGATCTCCTCCAGATGCAGGGCGGAACGGCGGGAGATTTCCTCACTTTTCGCCTGCGCCTCGGCCACCATCTGTTCCGCCGTCCGTCCGGCTTCCTCGTAAGGCTCCAACCGGGCGCGGAAAGCGGCGGACTCCGCAGTTTTGAACTCCAGCGTTTCCTGAAGCTTCCGCAGCTCTGCCCCGGCCTGCTCCGCCGCCGAAGAACGGCTGACGATTTTCTGATACTGCTCCTCAACCAAAACGGCATATTCCTTAATCTGCGCGTTCGCCGCGTTCAGCGCCGCATCCTTCTCGGCCAGCCTCCGCTCCTGCTCTGCCGCCAGCCTGTCAATATAGGCCTGCACTTCTTCTTTTTTCAGCCCGCCGATCGCGGCCCGTGAAAACTCTTTCTGCACATCCATAAACGAGCACCCCTTCCCCTGCGGCCAGCCTTAAAAATATTCTGTCAAAAAGGCCCTTCCGCAAACGCAGAGCGCCGAAAAAAGGGATCCCGGCTCTGCTGCAATGATTATTCCAGTGCTGAATATTATAATATTTTTTTCGATATAAAGCAATAGATATTTCACTTTTGCCTCTTCTTTGTTATAATGGAACAGGAAACAGGATCCGCAGCTGCCGTATACTGCTTCCAAAACCATTTCTCCCAAACAACAGGAGGTTTGACATGAACCCTATCAAACTGGTCGTTTTCGACCTGGACGGAACCCTGAACCGAACCGAGCTCTACGCGGTTCCCGCTCATAAAAAAGCGCTGGCGGAGCGCGGTATTTTCGACAAAACAGCCGAGGATATCATCGCCACTTTCGGCGCCCGTTATCTGGACTGCGGGCTGGCCTTGCTCGGGACGGACGACCTGGACGAAATCGAAACGTATTTTTCTCAGGCCGCCGCTTATGAACAGGAATTCATCCAACAGTACGCCGGGTTTTACGACGGGGCGGACAAAATGCTGGATCGGCTGCATGAGCTGGGCTTCCGCACCGCAGTCTGCTCCAATGCGTCCGAACGTTACATCCGGATGGTGCTGAGCCGGCTTGGGCTGCTGGATAAAATAGACGAGATCCAGCCTCTGCTTCCCGGGCTGATTAAAGACCAGACCCTGGGGCTCCTGCTGGAACGGGCCCAGCCTGAAGCCGCCGTCATGGTGGGGGACCGGTACTATGACAAGCAGGCGGCGAAGGCCAACGGCCTGCCTTTTATCGGCTGCCTGCACGGCTTCTCCCCGGCAGAAGTGGCGGATGGGGACCGTACCGTCGACCATCTCAGCCAAGTCCCGGAGGCGGTTATCGAGCTGATCGGGCGGGATTAGTTTTCCCGGAAACTTCTGAAAATCGCAGAAACATTTGCTTCTTTTTCAAAAAAACGGCTTAGTTTGTATAAACTGGAGCTGTGTATATCAAAACCAGGAGGAAACATGAGTCTTTACCACTATGCCAGCCCCTGCCATTTCGGGCTGGAAAGCGTGCTTGCAGGCGAACTGAAACGGATGGGGGCGGAAAATGTCGTTTCCCATAACGGGAAGGTCACCTTTGAGGGGGACGAGCATATCCTTGCCCGGGCCAATATCTGCCTGCGGACAGCCGAACGGGTGCTGATCGAGTTGGGGCAATTCACCGCCCGCTCTTTTGAAGAGCTGTTCCAGGGCGTCCGGAAACTCCCGCTGGAGGATTTTATCGGCTCCAAGGACGCATTCCCCGTCAAAGGCTGGGCGCTGAATTCCCAGCTGATGAGCGTTCCGGACTGCCAGGCCATCATCAAAAAGGCGGCGGTAGAACGGCTGAAGCAGCATTACCGGATGGACTGGTTCCCGGAAACCGGGTCCCTGCACCAGCTCCAATTTTCCATCCACCATGACGAAGTCACCCTGATGCTGGATACCTCGGGAGCCGGGCTTCATAAACGGGGCTACCGTCTGAACGCCAACGCTGCCCCGATCAAGGAAACCCTGGCAGCCGGTATTGTAGACCTGGCACGCATCCGGAACGGCGGGGTCTTCTACGACCCCTTCTGCGGCTCAGGAACCCTGCTGATTGAGGCCGCCACCAAGGCGCTGAACATCCCGCCCTGCCTGAAACGGAAATTCTCCGCCCAGAATTTCGGCCTGTTCGAAGACTCCATCTGGCAGGAGGAACGCTCCCGCGGAATTGAAGGGATCCGCCGGGATACGGAATTTTTCGCCTACGGCTCGGATATCGACCCCGCCGCCATTGAGCTGACCAAGCAGAATGCCAAACGCGCCGGCGTGTTTTCCCGGATGCTGGTCCAGCAAAAGGATATCCGGGATTTTGCCCTCAAGAATCCCGGCCCAGCGGTCATCGCCTGCAATCCTCCTTATGGGGAACGGATGCTGGAGCAGGAGGACGCCAACCATCTTTACCGTATCATGGGGCAGGTCTTTTCCCCGCTGGAGCAGGCGTCGGTCTATGTCATCAGCCCTTCCGAAAAATTCGAAAGCCTCTATGGCAAAACGGCTGTGAAACGCCGGAAGCTCTATAACGGGATGATGAAATGCCAGCTTTATATGTACTATTCCCCCATCAGGACGCCAAAACAGAACCAGCATTCCGATGGCCCAGATCCCGAACCTCTCCCGTAAATTTTCTGAAAGGAGCCGACCTCCCATGAAACCAACCAATGAAAACCGAACCGATTTGAAAAAAGCCGTGCTCTCCCTGCTGTGGAGCCATTGCGGTGGCATCATTGTCGCCCTCATCTTTTGCGTCGGCATGAGCCCGCTGATGTTTGGGAACGGGTTGTGGATCAGTACTCCCATCGTCCTGCTGGTCTATTCCCTGCCCGTTTACCGTACCATGTGGGAAATCGGACACGCCGACTTAAACCGCGCCAATTTCGGGCATATCACCCTGAACCGCTGGAGAGGAGTTCAGATCGGCCTGCTGGCCATGATCCCTTTCTTCCTGATAGGGCTGTTTTTCCTGCTCTCCAAAGCCGGGCTTTTCCCGAATTTTGTCGTTTTGTATAAATTCCTGAATGCCGAGCTCTGGCCGGTCATCAACCTGATCCAGATTTCCATGTACCTGCCCGATTACAACTGGCTTCAAACCATCGCCGTCGCCCTGCTGATCCATCTGATCCCGGTGGCCGTCGCTGAGTTTGCTTACCAACTGGGCAGCCGGGACTTCTCAATTAAGCAGAAGCTGATCTACAAGGAAAAAAAGGAAGGCCCCAAGCCCCGGAGCTAATCAAAAGGGAAAGACCATCTGCAAAGATTGGTCTTTCCCTTTTTCTGGGACATTTTCCCTGCCTATGCTCCACCGGCAATGCAATCAATAACCCGTTCCCCGCTAAAACAAATCCCCGCTTTTCAGCGGGGATTTGTTTTAGCGGGCTTCCTGCCGGAAACCCCTTTTCTGTTTACGCTTTATTGACCGAGCCGAACAGCTCCATTTTCTCTTTCACGGTCGCCTTGATCGCCTCAAAGCCCGGAGCCAGCAGCTTCCGCGGGTCGAAGCCCTTGCCCTGCTCGTCCTTGCCGGCTTCAATATACTTCCGGGTAGCCGCCGCAAACGAAAGCTGGCACTCGGTGTTGACGTTGATCTTCGCCACGCCCAGCGAGATCGCCTTTTTAATCATCTCTTCCGGAATGCCGGTGCCGCCGTGCAGGACCAGCGGCATATCGCCGGTCAATGCCTGAACGGCGTCCAGGGTTTCAAAGCTCAGCCCAGCCCAGTTTGCTGGGTATTTGCCGTGGATATTGCCGATCCCGGCAGCCAGCATAGTAACGCCCAAATCTGCGATCATTTTGCATTCTTTCGGGTCTGCACATTCACCTGCGCCGACAACACCGTCTTCCTCGCCGCCGATCGAACCAACTTCCGCTTCAATCGACAGCCCTTTTTCCTCGCAGATTGCGACCAGCTCTTTGGTCTTGGCGATGTTTTCCTCGATCGGGTAGTGAGAACCGTCGAACATAACCGAGGAGAAGCCAGCCGCGATGCAGGCTTTTGCACCCTCATAGCTGCCGTGATCCAGATGCAGGGCAACCGGGACCGTAATCCCCAGTTCCTCGAGCATCCCGTTTACCATCCCGACAATGGTCTTATACCCGCACATATATTTTCCGGCGCCCTCGGAAACACCCAGGATAACCGGGGACTGGTTTTCCTGCGCGGTAAGCAGAACCGCTTTGGTCCATTCCAGGTTGTTGATGTTGAACTGACCGACTGCATATTTGCCAGCCACTGCTTTGGTAAGCATTTCTTTTGCCGATACTAACATAGTTCTTCCTCCTGTATTTTGGAAATTCAGCCGGAAGCCCGAAGCCGACGGGCCCGCCGTTTTATTCAGGACGCGCCGGCAGCGCACCCGAATCCTGCCTTTATTATAGTATAAATTCCGGCAAAAAGCAAACTTTTTGCCGGAATTATTTTGAACCCTGCGCCCCGCGGCAAAGCCTGCCGTTTTGCCGGAACCAGCCGTTGTGCCTGTTCGATTAAAAAATTCATAGTTTATTCACCCATCCGGCGGCGCTCCGCGCTATTATAATATTAGCACTCAGTCAATAGGACTGCTAAAATTATATAAAGGAGCCTTTGATATGTCAAAGAAAGAATTCCAGGCGGAATCCAAACGCCTGCTGGATCTGATGATCCACTCCATATACACCAACCGCGAGATCTTCCTGCGGGAGCTGATCTCCAACGCCAGCGACGCGCTGGACAAGCGGGCTTACCGCGCGCTGACCGGCGGCGAACCCGGCCTGAACCGGAACGAGCTGGAAATCCGCATCCTGCCCGACCGTGAAGCCCGTACGCTGACCGTTTCGGATAACGGTGTCGGGATGGACGCCCAGGCGCTGGAGGAAAATCTGGGCGTCATCGCCAAAAGCGGCTCCCTGCAATTCAAAAAATCCATGGCGGACCAGGAAAACAAGCCGGAGGAAATCGACATCATCGGCCAATTCGGCGTCGGCTTTTACTCCGCCTTCATGGTCAGCGATACCGTCACAGTACGCAGCCGCGCCTGCGGGTCGGACACCGCCTGGGAATGGGTTTCCTCCGGGGCAGAGGGCTATGAGATCCGGGAATGCAGCAAGGATTCCGTTGGGACAGAAATCATCATGCAGCTCAAGCTTGACACCGAAGAGGAAAACTACTCCCGCTTCCTGGAGGAGTACACCCTTCGCCGGCTGGTCAAAAAATACTCGGATTACATCCGCTATCCCATCAACATGGATGTAGAAAAGCGCCGCCCGGTAAAAACAGCGGAGGATTCCGAGGACAAAGCGCCGGAATTCGAAACCTATATCGAAAACGAAACCCTCAATGACCGGATCCCGATCTGGCATAAGCAGAAAAGCGAGGTTTCGGACGAGGACTACAACCAGTTCTATAAAGAAAAATTCTCCGATTACGACAACCCGCTTAAAACCATCCATGTCAGCACCGAAGGCGTGGTTTCCTACGAAGCGCTGCTCTTCGTCCCCTCCCGCACCCCCTACGATTACTATACCAAGGATTATGAAAAAGGGCTTCAGCTTTACTCCAGCGGCGTGCTCATCATGGACCGCTGCGCTGAGCTGCTGCCCGAGCATTTCCGCTTTGTCCGCGGCGTCGTGGACTCCCAGGATCTCTCCCTGAATATCTCCCGCGAGATGCTCCAGCAAAACCGCCAGGTTCAGGTGATTGCCGGGAATATCGAGAAGAAAATCAAGCGCGAGCTGCTCAAAATGCTGGAAAATGAGCGGGAAAGCTATGAAACCTTCTTCAAGAATTTCGGCCTCCAGCTCAAATATGGGGTAGCCGGCGAGTTCGGGGCACATAAGGACGACCTGAAAGACCTGCTGCTTTTCTACTCCTCGACCGAGCAGAAAATGGTTTCGCTGGCGGAATATGCTTCCCGGATGAAAGAGGACCAGAAATTCGTCTATTATGCCTGCGCGGACACCATTATCAAAGCGGACCGCCTGCCCCAGACCGAAACCGTCAAAGCCAAAGGGTATGAGATCCTTTATCTCACCGACGAAGTGGATGATTTTGTTATGCAGATCCTGCACGAACTGGACGGTAAAGAGATCAAATCCGTCAGCAGCGACGATATCGCCGACGAGGAAGAACGCAAAACTGCCGAGGAACAAACCAAGGAGCATAAAGAGCTTCTGGATTTCGTCAAGGACAGCCTGAACGGCAAGGTCAAAGAGGTCCGTTTTTCAGAGAAACTGAAAACCCACCCGGTATTCCTGTCCAGTGACGGCGCTATCTCATTGGAAATGGAGAAATACTTTGCTCAGGCCAACCCGGAAGGCGGCATGAAGGCCGAACACATCCTGGAGCTGAACGCTTCGCACCCGGTGCTGGCTTTATTAAAAGAAGCCTTTGCTTCTGATAAAGAGCGCGCTTCTCAATTAAGCGAGCTGCTGTATCAGCTGGCGCTGCTGATCGCCGGCTTCCCGATTGAAGATCCCACCGCTTATGCGGATCTGGTCTGCGCCCTGCTGGCCGGAAAATAACTTTCCAAAGCCCGGATAAGGATGCTTATCCGGGCTCTTTGTTTCCGCGGTTTGAATGCGGGACTCCGCGTCCCGCGCCCTGCCGCGGCAGAGCCGCGATTTTGATGCGAGGCTCATGCCGCCCCGCGCCGGGCAGACGCCTTTCTTTGATTGCGCTCAAAGAAAGGGTCCAAAGAAACACGCTCGGTGCCTTCAAGCAATTGCAGTGCAACACTTCGGCACAGCCGGAACCAGGCATTTTCGGACGATTGTCTGGGGTTATCGTTGTTCTCCTTCTGCCAGCTTGGAAAGTTATAGGGGAACATCCCGCCCGCTCAGGGGCATCCTCTCCCGAAAAAACCCTCAACACCCGGAGAGTCGGCTGTTTTACCAAGGATATCAACTATTTAAATTGAAAACACATGATTCATTCACGAAATATCCACATCTTTCTGCTATAATAGAAAATATTCACCTTTCCTGCCCGTTCTGCAAAGGGGGATCCCCCCCCTTCTACACGGCAGAAAAGCAGCGTTCCTTGGGGCAGAGGAAGCATAAACCGGTTCCCTCTGGATATAAAATCAATGCCTATCCCCCAAGTAAAACGTTTGAAATACCCGAACCGACAGAAAAGGAGCGTGTGATTTATGCCTACCCTCTCATCCAACCCGTTTTCAGAAATCTCCCCTCAGATCTATGATCTGTCCAAGCTCTGCCAGGAAAACGGCTTTATTTCGCCCGAGCTTTATGCGCAGCATCAAGTAAACCGCGGCCTCCGCGACCTAAACGGCAACGGGGTTTTAACCGGCTTGACCGAAATCTCGGATATCCAGTCCAGCAAAATGGTCGATGGGAAAAAAGTTTCCTGTGAAGGGAAGCTGTATTACCGGGGCTATGATATCGAAGACCTGGTGCGCGGCTTTGTCCGCGACCACCGTTTTGGATTTGAAGAAACCACCTACCTGCTCTTGTTCGGCAAACTGCCCTCTGCGGAGGAGCTGGAGGAATTCTGTGCGCTGCTGGCCCAGTACCGCAGCCTTCCCACCAGCTTTGTGCGGGATATTATCATGAAGGCGCCCAGCTCGGATATGATGAATACCCTGGCCCGGAGTGTCCTTACCCTGTATTCCTACGATTCCAAAGCCAGCGATATTTCCATCCCGAACGTCCTGCGGCAATGCCTCCAGCTGATCGCGCTGTTCCCGCTGCTTTCCGTTTACGGGTACCAGGCGTACAGTCATTACCATGATGGGAACAGCCTGTTTATCCATTCCCCGCAGCCCGAGCTGTCCACCTCGCAGAACATCCTGTACACGCTCCGCCCGGACAGCAGCTATACCGAGCTGGAAGCGCGGATCCTGGATCTGGCGCTGGTCCTCCATGCAGAACATGGCGGCGGCAATAACTCGACCTTTACCACCCATGTGGTGACCTCCTCCGGGTCGGATACCTACTCCACCATTGCCGCGGCGATCGGTTCCCTGAAAGGGCCGAAGCACGGCGGCGCGAATATCAAGGTAGTGCAGATGTTCGAGGATATGAAGCAGAAGGTTTCAGACTGGACGGACGAAGAAGAGGTCGGCGCTTATCTGCGCGCTTTGCTGCACAAGGAAGCTTTCGACAAAGCCGGCCTGATCTATGGGATGGGGCACGCGGTCTACTCCCTGTCCGACCCGCGCGCCAATATTTTCCGGCAGTACGTCAAAAATCTGTCGGAGGAAAAAAACCTGCATGAAGAATTCCAGCTGTATTCCCTGGTGGAACGTCTGGCTCCTGAGATCATCTCCGAGGAGCGCAAGATCTACAAGGGCGTCAGCGCGAATATTGACTTTTACAGCGGTTTTGTTTACAATATGCTGAACCTCCCGCTGGAGCTGTATACCCCCATTTTCGCAATCGCCCGGATCTCGGGCTGGAGCGCGCACCGGATCGAAGAGCTGGTCAATGCCGGCAAGATTATCCGGCCCTCTTACCGCAATGTCCAGGCCCAGCGGGAATATCTCCCATTGGGAAGCCGCTGACCGCAGCAAACCCCTCTCCCATAGTCATGGGGGAGGGGTTATTTTTTTGGATGGGGAAGCCCCTCACTCCTGGCGCAGAGCCTGTACCGGCCGAAGCGCCGCCGCTTTCCTTGCCGGGTAAACCCCGAACACCGCACCAATCCCCATCGAAAACAGCAGACAGAAACCGACAGATTGCCAGTTCACCGCCAGCGGGATCTGAAGCAGCCAACAGCCCAGCGCTCCCAGCGACAGTCCAACCGCCGCACCCGCCAAGCTTCCAAACAATGACAGCAGCAGCGCCTCAATCAGAAATTCCAGCAGGATTGTCCGCCGGGAAGCCCCAATGGATTTCTTGATCCCGATTTCCCGCGTCCGTTCATGGACCGTTACCAGCATCACTGTCATAATCGACAGCCCTGCCACGACCAGCGAAATCCCGCCGATCACCGAAAGGATCAAGGCGACCAGATCCAGCACCCGGTTCAGCCGGTCCTTTTGCTGATTCAGGTTATCCACGGTCACGGAATTCTCCAGTCCCAGGCTCTGGGTGAGCGTCCGTATAATGCTCTGAGAGGCTTCGTCCTCATCCGCATCCTCCGAAAGCTTGGCAATAATCTGGGAAAAATTCGGGGTATGGGAAAGCTGCCCCAAGGTGGTATAGGGCGCATATAAAAAGGTGGGCACCACATCCCCCATCAGCCCTTGGAGCAGATTCCCTCCGGAGGCAACCACGCCGATCACTTCAAAATCGGTATACACGCCGTCGCTTTGGATGCTGATTTTTTTCCCGACGATATTGCTGCGGAAATAGTGCTTTTTCGCAAAGCTTTCATCCACCAGGCAGACCCGAGCCTTTCCTGTTAAATCGCTTGCATGGATCAGCCTTCCATAAAGCAGCTCCAGAGAAACCACTTCCGCTGCATTATCATCCACCCCCCAGAGGATTCCAGAGCTTTCCTCCCCATGTACCCGAAGATTCGCCACCCGGGTAATCAATGGCGTGGCCTGTTCGACGGAAGCATCCGCTTGAACCAGCGCCAGCTCTTCGGT
>CANSRB010000014.1 GCA_947649285.1 uncultured Clostridia bacterium | reverse complement strand
ATCCAAATGAAAACCATCGAATCAGTCCGCCATAGAATTCTTTCACTCTTCACGGAAAGGCAGATATCCCTAAATAAATTAGCTAATTTATCTGGCCTATCTCCTTCCTCTCTTAAAAATATCTTGTATGGAAAAAGCCAAAATACTACGATTCGTACTGTAAAAATAATTTGTGACGGCCTCGGCATAACACTAAAAGATTTTTTCTCTACAGCAGAATTTGATAGCTTAGAACAAGAAATAAAATAAAAATCGCAAATATTGGATCGATCTTCAGGTTGACCTGTTCTGTCAGGTATAGTATAATAGATTCAGCTAAAACTAAAAGAAAGGAGATTCCCCATGGATCGCGAATTGCTTCAGGCAATCTCCCAAATAATGGATGAAAAATTGGTGGCTTCCGAAAATCGCATCCTGCACCGCATGGACGCTCAGAAAGAAGAGCTCATCCAGCGCATGGACGCTCAGAAGGAAGAGCTCATCCAGCGCATGGACGCTCAGAAAGGGGAGCTCATCCAGCGCATGGACGAGAAGCTGGCCGCTACCGAAGAAAAACTCATCCAGCGCATGGACGCTCAGAAAGAGGAGCTCCGTGCCGAGATTTCCAGCACGGAAAGCCGCATCATGACCTACATCGAAAACCGTGTTGAGTCGAAAATCCGGGTTCTGGCGGACGGCTATCAGGCATTGTCCGAGAAATTGTCCCGCATTGACGACATGGCTCAGGATATTGATGAAATCAAAGGTTCTATGGCTGCATTGGAAGCGGCCATCGTCGTGAATCGGAACAACATCATCAGTTTGCAGCAGGCACAGGGCTGAGGTTCCATTTTTAAACCCGCCAGGCCTTGACAAAACGTCCGGTTTTCTTTATAATGAAAAAAACTTTTTTCACCGCGATAGAAAGGCCCCTGAAGGGGAAATGGTATCCATTATGAAACTTGATTCAACCTGTAAATCCAAAACGCCGGCTTCTTCCATCCTTCTGCTGCTGACCATCGCGGTGGTGGCGCTGACCTCCGCCTGCATGATTTTCAAGTACAGCAGCAACCGCTCCTACCATAAAAAATGGAAGGATTACGATGACTGCGGCCTCGCTTAAAGTTTAGGCAGTTTGATTGCTCCGCTTGTCCGGGGCTTTCTTCTTTTTGACTGATCTTCTGAAAACAAAATTATTTCAAACGTTTTGCTTGACGGATTTTTCGCTTTATGTTATTATGAATAGCCTACACAATACGGACGATTTTCAATAACCTGGAAAGAAAACGAGGAGTGACTCCTCGTTTTTTCATTACCCGGATGAACATCCGAACCGTTACGAAAAAAGCCCTATTCTAGAAAAATGATCCCTATTCGCTTTTGTGTTCCTGGCATAAAACGATTTTCCCGCTTTAAAATTCTGTATCGTTCCTATAAAATTGGAAGAATCATGACTTAGTGAATTCACTATCTTAATTATAACAGGTGAATTCACCGGTATCAATATGAATCTTGATATTTTTTTGATTTCATTTTATGATTGCAGTGAAATCATTAAGAAATCGGAGGAACTATTTGTGGCAACCGATAAACGGCAATTTACTTTGCGTATTCAGGACGATACGTACGAAAAAATGCGATTCCTTGCTTATGTTGAACGCCGCTCCATCGCTATGGAAATCGAAACGGCCATGCTTGCTTATATCGCAAACTATGAAAACCGGCATGGGCCTATTCAGATTCCAGAAGCTTCCGAAGAATAACCGCCGCGCCGGGCAGCAAACCACGGCTCCCTTTTATAGTTGAAACACATCAAAAGAATCATTCAGCAGATTCAACCGGGAACACGAAATCGAATCGGGACAAAAAAATAAAGGAAGATAAATTGCTTATGAATGAAACCAAATTCTCTGAACTGAACCTCCGTCCCGAAATCCAGCAGGCGGTCGAAGCGCTCGGCTTCGAAACCGCTACCCCAATCCAGGCGCAAAGCATCCCGCTGATCCGCTCCGGCCAGGACGTCATCGGGCGTTCCCAAACCGGCACCGGGAAAACCCTGGCTTTCGGTATCCCTGCATTGGAATCCATCAACCCCGCCCTGCCCAAGGGCGCCCCGCAAGCCCTGATCCTCTGCCCGACCCGCGAGCTGGCCCAGCAGGCCTGCGAGGAACTGAAAAAGCTTTCCCGTTTCCTTCACGGGGTCCGCACCGCCGAAATCTACGGCGGCGCCTCCATGGACCGCCAGATTGTCCGGCTCAAAAATGCGAACATTGTCGTCGGCACGCCGGGGCGGATCATGGATCATATGCGCCGTAAAACCCTGAAGCTGCATCAGGTCCGGATGGTCGTCCTGGATGAGGCGGATGAAATGCTGTCCATGGGGTTCAAGGAGGACATTGAAACCATCCTGACGGATACCCCGGAGGATCGCCAAACCATCCTCTTTTCCGCGACCATGCCACCAGCTATCATGAAGCTGACCCGGGAGTTCCAAAAGGACCCTGCCCTGGTCGAAATCAACCGTCAGAACATCACGCTTGAGCAGATTTCGCAGTATTTTATCGACGCGCCGATGGGCCGTAAAATGGACGCTTTGAACCTTCTCCTGCATTTCCATCAGCCTAACTTGGCCATGGTTTTCTGCAACACCAAAAAAATGGTCGACGAGGTGACGGAGTACCTGCTGGAGCATAGCTTTTCGGCCGCCGGGCTTCACGGGGATATGAACCAGTCCCAGCGCACCAAGACACTGGAAGGGTTTAAATCCGGCCGCACAACCCTCCTGGTCGCTACCGACGTCGCCGCACGCGGGATCGACGTCAGCGGGATTGACTACGTCATCAATTACGACATCCCCCAAAATACCGAATACTATGTCCATCGGATCGGGCGGACCGGCCGCGCGGGAAAACCTGGTTCCGCTATCACGATCTGCAGCGGCCGCCGGCAGGTTTATACCCTGCGGGACATTGCCCGTGCAGTAAAATCGGATATCCGGCCGATTGATATTCCCACTCTGGACAGCATCCGCCAAAAGAGCGCCGCTTTGAATCAGGAACGCGTTTCATCCCTGATCCGGGAAGGGGTTTCCCTCCATTATCAGGAAATGGTCAACAGCCTGCTGGCCGAAGGGCATCCGCTCCCGACCATTGCGGCGGCCGCTTTGGAGCTTTGCTTCGGCAAGCCGGAAAAGGAGATCGTCGAGATCAAAGCTGCAAAACGCAATGCAGGCGGCGGAAGTAACGGCAGTTACCGTAAAATCGTCCTTTCTGCCGGACGCAGCCAGCGGATCGCTCCCAACCATATCGTTGGGGCCATCGCCGAACGCACCGGGATTTCGGGCGGGGAAATCGGGAAAATCGAAATCTATGATGACCGCTCCCTGGTTGGGATCCCTTCCGACCAGGCAGAAGAAGTGCTCCGGGCCATGCAGGGCTGCAAGATCTGCGGCAAGCCCGTTTCCGCGTTTTTGCTTGAGGAACGCTCACGGCCTTCCCAACGCAAGGAAAACGGCCGCGCCAAGCCGGATTCCCGGAAGCATTATGACCGCCGGAACAGTTCAAAATCCCGGCGCGGCAAATAACATTTGGCTATAATCAAAAACAGCGTCCCTTTTCAGGGACGCTGTTTTTATTTCTGTTTCCAGTTAAAATTTTTACATCAGTGATGCTTCCGGTTATTCGACCGCAGGAAAATCACCACAGCGGCAATGACCGCAATCACAGCCAGCCCGACGATCACCCACAAAAGCGGGAAGGAAGTTGCTTCTTCCTCCGGCTGGCTAGGCGGCGTTTCGCCATTGGTCGGCTGATCCTCTTCCTCTATGCTGGAAGGCTTTGACTCTTCGGAAGAGCTCTCCTCGGAGGAATCCTCCTCTTTAGAAGAAATTTCCTGAGATACCGTTGTGTTCCCCTGTCCGGCATTGCTGGAAGCTGGAAGCGGAGCCCTGCTGCTGACTGCCTCGGAGCTGGGGGCCTCCTCCTTAGAAGAAACCGGAGCCGGCTTGGAGGATACCTCTTCCTTGGAAGAGGAGCTGTCCCCGCTGCCATAACTGCCGCTGGGACGGTTAGAGCCGCCGCTCGGCCTGGATGGGGTTGAGCTGCTTCCACCGGGTTTGGTCGGGCTGTCTCCCACTTGAATCTTAACCTCTTCTTTATCCAGTACAGTACCTAAATTCGCAAGGCTCCCGGAAGCCCCTTTGAAGGATCCCGGTATCAATTCCAGCGTATAGGACTGGTTTTTAGGCAGTGAGATCTGGCCCAAATCCAAGGTAGCTTTGCCTTCCCCGCCATAGGTCCTTTCATCATCCGCCACAATAACCTGGAGAATCCCATTTGTATAATTGCCCCGCAGGACATCGGCTTTCAGGTTATCACCGGAACTCCATTCCACATTAGCCGGGGGGTTTCCGGAAGAATCCGTTACACTGAACGAAATCTGATAGCCCTGAACAGCTTCCGGCATATTGTCCAGCTCCACGCGGAGTGCTGCTCCCTCTTTATTCTTTTCGGTTTTCACCGAATCAGCGGAGGCCGCTCCTCCTGCCAGAAGGAGGAGACCTGCGCTCAGAGCAAGAGCGGAAAAAAGCCGCCGTTTTGTTCGATAAAATTTCATGCTGTTTCCTTTTCTGCTCCTATCTCTATTTTTGGATAGTAATCTGCGGCAAGGCCGTTGGGACAGTTACCCGGAAGGTATCGCTGACCAGCCGTTCGCCTTCATTTGTCAACGCATCATCCACCCGGTACAGCTCGGCATAAATTTCCTTCGGAAGCGCAGCCGGGATCTGATCCGGTTCGATATAGTAGACCCAAGTCCCGGCAGAAACACTGCTCAGCGGGCCGTCCTTCGGTACCTCGGCGAAGATCATCTGGTGCCCTTCCCCGTTTTTCCCGACGACATAATTCCCTTCGCCGTCCAGCAGCTTCACCACGTTATACGCCGGATGGCCGCTATAGGTACCGGTAAAGACCAGGCTTCCTTTCGGAATGGTCACATTGCCGTCTGCCTGATAATCTGCCGACAGCAGGCCGATACCACTCTGTTCCATCTCAATATTATCATTCGCCTTGCCGACCAGCCCAATTTCCGCGAAGGAAATCTCTTGGCTGCCCGGGAACTGGATCAGCACATAATGCGCATCATACAGGTTCAGCAGGCTGGAGCCTTTTTCAGCGAAGTAGACGACTTCCCCGTTTTTCGCGGTTTCCAGCTTGGAATCCAGGACTTTTGTCCAGCTTGAATCACCAACCGCCGGGGCCGTTTGATCGCTGCTGACATAAACTTGATACCCTGCGCCGTTGGTGGTGGTCGTGTAACGCCATCCGCTCAGCTGGTTGCTTTCCTTCAGGTCAATCAGGATATACGGATCACCCGAGGAAGCCTGCCCGGTATAGACGGTAGCCTCATCGTTATCCGCCGCCTTGAAGATGGCGGAGGTTTTCCCTGTACCGTCCGGATTATTTTCATCCACCGAATCCGGAACATCCTCGGCGGAGGTCATGTTGGTGCTCAGCTCCCAATTATCTTTGGCAAGAATACCGCTACTCTTGACCTTCACCGGAGCCAGTTTGGCCTCAGCTGTTTCGTTCAGATACTTATCGTAACCGATCACGCTGTAGGTCAGCACCCGATTGCTCAAGCTGTCAACGGAATCGACGAAGGTGGTCGTACCCTCTTCAACAAAGCCGACCGGCACGCCGTTGCGAAGGATTTCATAGCCCAGCATTGCATCGCCGCCGGCGCTGCTGAAGGCCAGCGTAACCGTACCGTCCGTATCGGAAACCGTCTGGCTGGCTGTAACCGCTGTACCGGCAGGCATCTGCGCGCCCTTCTTCAGCTGGTATTCCCGCGCCCCGTCATTCAGGTACCAAATGGCACGGGTTTCCTTCGGGAACTGGCCCGCATAAGCCAGGGTGTCCGTATCCGGCGTCTGGCCCCAGCGGATAAAGTATTCCGTAAGGTCTTTCCCGGCTGCCGCACAGGCCAGCCGCATGGTATCCTGCGCGTTATCCTTGGCCAGCGTCAGCCCGTTCGGCGCGCTGGAGGGATCCCGCAGGTAGGTATAGAACCGCGCAAAGAAATTGTTTTGAAGCATCGCTTCATGGCTGTCATAGGGTTTATAGAGATAATCCGGGTCATAGGCCAGATGCAGCTGCCAATACATCCCGAGGGTGGTAAATACGTTCGAGGCAAACCCCTTGGACTGCGAGGTTACTTTCTCATAAACCTTCACATAAGGGATCCGCGAGGTATCCGCCGTATCCCGGCTCTTGGCAAACTGCGCGAAAATATTGTTGGTAATCTCCGCATAAGCCAGCTGGTCGATGACATGGCCGATTTCGTGCGCAATCCCCCAGCCGAAATTCTGGCCGACGGGGTTGGAGCCATCCTCCGAATTAAAGGTGATCGGCACACCGCCCATCATACCTCTGCTCTCCGGATATTCGATACCAATATGCTCGCCGCCCGCATACATAAACGCGCCGGCAAACATAGTCGCATAGCGGATGTTCAGCCGCTTATCCGGGTAGCGGTGCAGGCTGGAGGCATCCGCCTCCGGATCCAGCCCCTTCTGCTGATAGAACAGCGCGATCATCTGCTCCATCGCGTCAATGCTGTTTTTCAATTTAGCGCTGTCCGCAGTCTTGCCCAGCCCTTCCCAAGCAGCCTTCGCCGGGATCGAGAAGAGCATATTCTGCATCCCGATTTCGGTCAGGTTGAGAATGCAGGACGCATCTTTATAAGTATGGTTGTAGCCGTCCACCTGATGCTCTTTGGCATGGGTGCTCTCCAGGCTTTCCACATGGGCTTTCAGGTCCGCCAGATATCCCGTGATCCGCTTGTTGATCTCGGCTTCATCGGTTACGCCCCGCAGCTCCAAAGTTGGGATCGGCGAACCGCCGCTGACCCGCACGCTGATCGGCGCCGCAGTGGCCGAAACCGCACCGGTAAACTGCAAGTAGAGAGAACCGCCCTGTTCCTCGGCAACACTGGCCACAGTGGGGATGGTGATCTCGTTCTTACCGACAACCAGCCCGTTCTTGACCGACTTTTTCCAGGTGGAGGATTCGCCATGGATCTGGGTCGCGATAATATTGATCGGCAGGGAATCCCCGACGTTCGCGCCCTCACGGCCTGCGAAAATGGTAAGCGTTTCGCCGGCCTTCACCGTAACGCCCAACGGCTGGAAGGTACTGAGGGTAAAGCTGAAGCCGGCCTGGTTTCCCCGGGTGCTCAGGGTCTGGTCAACCGGGATGACCTCTGCCGCCTGGCCGTCCAGCAGGCTTTCCGCATAATCCAGTTCGCGCACCAGCTGTGCGTAATTCGGATGCTTCTCCCCGCTGACCGGGTCCGGTGTTTCCAGCCGGTCCCGCAGGGCCTGGAGCTTCGCCTTGTCAACGGTATCCGCCAGGATCAGGTGAAGCGCGTCGGTATAAAGCCCGTCGATATCATCTTCCAAGCTGTCATAGTAATAGAAATGCAGCTCGCTCATGCTGACATAGTTAGTGTAATAGCTGCTGAAGCTTACCTGAAGCTTCTTCACCTTTGTTTTCGGGAAACGGATCCAGCTGGAACGGCTTCCTGCCGAAGAAAGGGCCAGCCGAGGGTCGGTATTTACCGAGTTATACTTATGCTCCGTCCCGCTTTCATCCCAAATCGTGAGATGGCATTTCGCAACCGAGCCAATCACACCCTGTGTGCCGTCCGGCAGGATGAAACCATCCTCCAAACGGGTGCTCAGGATCATCCGATCCATCTCATAGGCCTGGTCGAACTCCACGGTTACTGCGCCGCCCTGTTCCCTCATGCTGGAGGTCCAATGCGTGCTGTAATCGCCGTCCACCAGCCAAGCCGGGTTGAATTCGGCCGGATATTCAGAAGGCACATAGCCGGTTGTCGTTACATTGACGATATGTTCCGAATACTCGCCGGACGCCTTGGGAAGGTTGATCTTCTTATAATTCGGGAGAGTAGGCCGTGCATCCTGGGTCTTTCCAACATGGAGCTTGGAGGCAGGACTTTCGCCTTTCTCATTATGCCCGGTCAGATAGAGCTCATATTCGCACTCATGCTCCAGGTCGATCAGGGCATATGAGTTTTTCTCGATCTTCTCGACCTTCTGGAACTCGGTTTCACCTTTCAGCCGGTAATAGAGGGTATAGAAATCGGTATCCTCCATTTTTTTCCAGCTTATGCTCAGCTTGCGGTAGCCGCCGGCCACCACGATATTTTCCGGAGCGTCCGGAGCCTTGGACACCACCGGCGACCCGCTCACTTCATCCGAGAAGGGGCTGAACCATTCGCCGTTCACCGAACGAACCCGCAGGAAATAGGTTTCCCCGTTGGTCATCTTTTTGCCGCCGTACTGGCTGATTGTGATGGAATTGGTATACGTCGTTTGAAGCTCCGGTTCTCCATCCTTCGTGCGGACTTCCACCTCATAGAAAATGACGTTCGGTTCCTTAGACCAGGAAACCTGAAGCTGTTTATTTTCCGGAACCACCTGGATATTCTTAGGAATATTCAGCTCGGGCGGAGGGATCAGTTTTTCGGTATCATTCAAAAACTCTACCGTGCTGATTTCAGCCAGCTTGGCATTTTTATCCGTCGTTGCCGTAATCCTGAACGTTACTTTTTTAATGGCAAGCTGGTTTCCCAAGCGAAGGACGATCGAGCCGTCTGCCCGGACCTCAACCGGATCAGCCGAACGCATCATTCGGACTTTCTGCCCAAAGGAGAAGGAGGTCTTTTTGCCGTCCTTATCCGTCAGGATGATTTCA
The DNA here is from genome assembly GCA_947649285.1 of uncultured Clostridia bacterium. Taxonomy (GTDB): domain Bacteria; phylum Bacillota; class Clostridia; order Oscillospirales; family Ruminococcaceae; genus Paludihabitans. The sequence goes on along the minus strand of CANSRB010000014.1, from coordinate 19,662 downwards.
CCAGCGGCAGGCGCATTTTCCTTGCCCGGGGTCAGCAGGATCCCTTCGATCCCGACCTCGGTTGGAAGATCCATGCTGAACTCGACAGGAGCCTGCTCACTGATCGTTTCCCCGCTCTTCCGGGAAAACGCAACGGTATCCCGGTTATTGACATCCAGCAAGGTCGAGAAGTCCCCCTCCATCTGGGTGCCCATTTCCGGCTTTGCCGCAATCAGTTCCGGCTGGAGGGATTCCAGCTGGGAAGCCATTGCCTGCTGTTTCTCCAGGTTAATGCAGAACAGGGTTAAATCCAACAGGTCGGTTTTTCCGTCCCGGTTCAGGTCTGTTTCCTGAACCGCCTGATCCAGATTCCGGATCAGGATATCCGCGTCCTCCTGCCCGACTTTTCCGTTGCCGTCAAAATCGCCGTAGACAAAAATCCCTCGGCCCTGAACACCGGTGTCAATGTGGCTGTTATGGTAACTCAGACGGGTATTCATCCCGGGGAAAATCTGGATTTCCTGCTCATAGCGGACAAAATTCGCCCCGCTCAAGACCAGCCGGTAGTTTCCGGCCTCCAGATTATTTTTATTACGGAACCGCAGCACATACGGCGATTCTTCTTTTGTTTCCATGCGCTCCAGCGCAACACCGATTGATTTCCGGTTTACCGGTTCCAGTGCTGCAACCACCTTTTCCAATTTTGCAGCCGGAAAATCCAGATAAACGTTGATCAAAACGCCGCCTGCCTGTTCCAGCAGCTTCACGCCTGCCGGAGAAGAGGTCTGCGCTTTCTGATCCGGCGTACTTCCCGATGACGCCGGTGATTCCTCCGGTTTGCTCTCCGATGAGGAAACCGGGGCCTTGGACGAAGCCGACGACGGCTCCGATGCTCCCTCGGGCGCGCTTTCCGGTGAGGAAGCAGAAATCCCGGACGAAACCGCCGGCAAATCCTGTTCCTCCGCCATCGCAGAAACCGGGGCTCCAGCCAGCATACTGAGAGCCAGCAGAGCCGCGATCCATTTTTTCATAAAACCATCCGCCTTTCTTCCATAGTTATTTTTATCAAACGGAAGGCTTACCCGTTTGATAAAATGAAAAGAGCAGTACCAACATTGCAGAATTTTCCCCGCCGGATGGATGGGGTTACATCGGCGGGAATGGGGTTGGGAAACTTATTTTATTTGCTTCTTATTCACTTTAAGAATACCAAGATCGGATAACTTTGTCAACAAAAAAAGAACAAAAATCCTTTTTAGAAATTCACCTTCATCCATACAAATTTTTGTCAAAATACCCAGATAAAAATCCCGGGAACCCTCTTGACAATTCTGCGGCCATACGCTATAATACAATCAACGCGAATATAGTTTAGTGGTAAAACATCAGCTTCCCAAGCTGAGGTCACGAGTTCGACTCTCGCTATTCGCTCCAAAACACAGCAAAAGCACCGCACAAAGTGCGGTGCTTTTGTATCAGAAGGTGAACCCATGGGGCTGGCTTATTTTTTCCTGTTTTTTATGCTGCTGGGGTCGGCAAGCCTTGCCGCCGTATTGCTGACAGCCGCGTGGAAAATGCGCCGAAACGCCCATTGGGCTGCTTTGACGGTTCTTTGGGTTTTAGGAGGGCTTTTCGTCGCTGCCGCACTCTATTTACTGGCGATCCTTTGGCGCGAACCCCCTTGGCGTTTTCATTTTTAATACTATTTCCTGATAAAAACTTAAAAAGTTTTTATCGCGGCGCTGCACGCCGCCCTCTTTGAATCAGTGAAAAAAGCTTCCTGAAACTCAGGAAGCTTTTTAATTTCCTATTCCCTAAACCAGGACGTTACATCGGTCACCGCCGCATTTCCCAACAGGTCAGGCCGGCGGTAGTTGAAGAGCAGGACGGCCCGACCAGATCCCTCCGGCTTCCGAGGGTCAAACGGGAAGAACTCCAGATGCGCCATCTTCGCGACCTGCTTATACTCCAGCCCTGCATATTCCGGAAGCAAATCCCTCTCGGAAAGCGCCGCCTGATAAAAATCGAAGACCTGGTTCCGGCGTGCCGAGGTTTCGTCCTCTGTCAGCCATTCCGGCAGCTTACGCGCCTTTTCATGAGAATAGAGGTCGAATTTCATCCGCCAGCGCAATTCCAACGGGTTACAGCCCGGAAGAGAGCAGCCGTAATGGTACAGCAGGCTGTACTGCTCCAATTTGCCCGGCGTTTGAAGATGCGCTCCCTGTTCCCTCCGGAACCGGGCAAATCCCTCGAAAAAACGGAAGGGTGATTCCGCATGGGAGATCAGGTACTCCAAACTTTGCCGGAACCGTCCGGAATTATAGTAAAGCTCGGTCAGATCCTCGATTTCTTTCAGCTGTAACAATTCTTCAAAGGAAAGCGCGTCGGTGAACAGCACCTCATAGGGAGCGGTTTCCCGTGCGGCAATCCCGAACCGTTCCTGATCCCTCCGCAGCCCGGAGCCCTTGAGGAGTTTCAGGAAACCCAGCTGGAACTGATCCGGTCGGAGGGAATACACCTCGTCAAAAGACTGCCCAAACCGGGTATATCCTTCGTAGGGCAGCCCGGCAATCAAATCCAGATGCAGGTGGATATTCCCCGCCTGCTGAATCCGCCGGACTGTCCGGCAGACCTCCGCAAAGGGCGTCCTCCGGTCAATTGCCTGAAGGGTCGGCTCATAGGTGGATTGGACGCCGATCTCAAATTGGAACAGCCCTGGCCGCACCAAAGAAAAAAACTCCAGCATTTCTTCAGTGATACAGTCCGCCGCCAGCTCAAAGTGAAAATTGGTCACCCCATTATCGTTCTCCTGCAAAAACCGCCAGATCGCTAATGCAAAACGAGGATTGGCGTTGAAGGTTCGGTCGACGAACTTCACCTGAGGCACCCGGTGCTCCAGGAAAAAACGCAGCTCCCGGCACACCTTGTCCAAAGGCTGGAACCGCACCCCTTTTTCGGCGGAGGAAAGACAGTATTGGCAGTTAAATGGGCAGCCCCGCTGCGCCTCATAATACAAAATGCGGTTCTCATAGAAGGACAAATCCTTGTAGACAAAGGGCAGCTTTGCCAGATCGAGCGGGGGAGCCGAAGACGTTTGGCGGATTTCCTCCCCCTGACGGTAGGTCAACGACGGCACCTCGCTCAGCGGGCGGCTTTCCAGCAACGCCCGGCAAAGCTGGGCAAAGAGCTCCTCCCCCTCGCCGGAAAGGATAAAGTCTGCCCCCGTCTGCGCTAAGACAGCAGGGCTGTCGAACCCGACCTCCGGCCCGCCTAATAAAATCCGGGTTTCCGGTAAAACCCGGCGGAGAATCCGCACCAGCCGCTGCACCAGCTCATAATTCCAGATATAACAGGAAAACCCGATCAGATCCGGTTTTTTCCGGCAGATTTCACCCAGGATCAAGTCCTCGCTCTGGTTGATGGTATATTCCGCCGTTTCACAGCAAATCCCGTACTCCTGCCGGGCGTATGCCGCCAGCAGATGCACCGCCAAGCAGGAATGGATATATTTCGCGTTGATCCCAGTCAGTAAGATGTTCATAATAGCCCCTTTCGATTAAAATCAAGCCCCAGTCAAACGAAGGAAAAATTCATGCTGTAAACGGAGAGCCTCCTTGACCTCCGGGATCTGCTCCGTCCCAAAGCCAGGCAGAAGGATCATGCCGTATCCGCACAGGAAGCCCTTTGTGCCATCCGGCAGGACGCAGGAATAGCCCAGCGGCTTCCCTTTACACCCGCCGCAGCCAAAGCATTTTGCCGGGTAGCCCAGCCGTTCCCATTGAGCGAGCCGCAGGTTGACGGCGTCCTGGAAGATACCATGATACGCCGGGAGGGCATAAAATTTAGCGCCGATCCAATGCTGGGCAGGGTCGGCGCTGATTTTGAGCAGCGCCCGTTTCAGCTTGGAGGAAACGAAGTCTACATAATCCTTATGGACGCCCCTCAGTACCGGCTTGTAGCCCAACGAGATCACATAGTCTGCGATCTCCCGATAACTCTCCCGGCACTCCTCCGGCAGGGTCGAAAAGACCGTATCCAGGGCCTGCTGTTGTTTTTCAGTCATCCTGACTCCTCCTTTCCTATCGACTATCGCGGAAAATCAGAATTGGGGCGGCAGAACCCATCTGCCGCCCCAATCCTTCCCCTGCTTTGAACCGCAAGCAAAAGAAGGCTCTTTGCAAGCAGGTATTTTTATAACGCGCTTCAAGTTAGATGCCGAAAATCAAGTATTCTCCTCAGGTTTTTCAAGTAAAACAAATGCAACAAACGTTTCTTTATGTGTCGGTTTCTGATTATCATCAATTTCCACAACATCGTGCGTTATATGGGCAACCTTCCAACCCTGCTCCAGCAATCCATTGATATGGGTAAAATATTTGTTTTCATTGATATTGCCCTGCTCTGTATAATCCCGGCTATTGCTCAGGTAAACTAACTTTTGCACCTATCCCCCCCTTTTCAGCATAGATTCCAACCGCCTGCTTTGAACCGCCGGTAAAAGCGGGATTTCTGTAAGCAGGTGGTTTTTAACGTACCCGGTATTGAAACCACGCGGCTTCAATACGCCCTTCTTCACAGCTCCATCGCGTGGGGCAGGGCTAGGAGGGAATCCCTCCATAACCCCTCCTTATCGTACCCTCTTAAACACAGGGATTTTATCGATCGGTGCATCGACCTCATAGGTATTCCCGCCCGCATAACGCTGGCCGGTTTCGTAATCCTCCCACTCGCTCCCCGCAGGCAGGTACACGGTCCGGCTCCGCTGCCCGGCCTCCATCACCGGCGCTACCAGCAGATCCGGGCCATAGCAATACTCCGTTTCCTCTTTCCAGCAGTGCGGATCCTCTGGAAATTCGTAGAATAAAGTCCGCATCACCGGCGTCCCCTTCTCATGCGCTTCCTTCATCAGCCGCGCCGTATAGGGCCGGAGCTCCTCCCGGATCCCAATATATTTCCGGCAGATCTCATAGACTTCTTCACCATAAGACCAAACCTCGTTCGGTGCGCCCGAGCAGCAGTCCGCCCCTCCGGTCGTCCCGACCTTCGGCTGCCTGGGTTCCCGATCCCCATGCAGACGCATCACCGGACAGAACGCCCCCCACTCGAACCAGCGCACCAACAGCTCCCGGAACTCCTCCTTCCGAGGATCTCCGCCATGGAATCCGCCGATATCCGTTGTCCACCACGGGATCCCGGCGATCCCCATATTCAGCCCTGCGGCAAGCTGATTCCTCATACTTTCAAAGCTGGAGGCAATATCCCCCGACCAAACCAGCGCTCCATATTTTTGGCTGCCTGCCCAAGCACATCTCAACAGGTTCAGGATTTCCTGCTGGCCGTTCGACTTCAGCCCGTCAAAGAAGGTCTTGGCATACATCAAGGGGTAGAGGTTCCCTACCTGTAAATCGCTCCCCAGATGATAACGGTAATTGTCGTAATCATAGGCCGAATATTCCGGTTCCGCTACATCCAGCCAATAGGTCCGAATCCCTTTATGGTAATAGTTCTGCTCTACCTTGCTCCAGACATATTCCCGCGCCTCCGGGTTCGTCGCGTCATAGAAAGCAGTATTCCCAAAGAAGTCCATCGAGATCTGAGGCCCTCGGTCGCTGCGGATCAAATACCCCTTTTGACGCATTTCCGCATAATTTTCACTCTGCCTGTCCACCGTTGGCCAGACGGATACCATCAGCTCGATCCCCATTTCCTTCAGCTCCCGGATCATCCCGTCCGGATCCGGCCAATAGGTTTCATCGAACTTCCAATCCCCCTGCTTCGGCCAATGGAAGAAGTCGATCACGATGACATCCAATGGGATCCCCCGGCGCTTATACTCCCGTGCAACCCCGAGCAGTTCCTCCTGGGTCTGATACCGAAGCTTACACTGCCAGAAGCCCATCCCATAATCCGGCATGAGGGGGGCTTTTCCGGTCACCGCTGCGTAGGCTTCCTCGATCTCAGCGGGCGTATCCCCAGCAGTCACCCAGTAATCCAGGCATTTGGTCGAGAAAGCCTTCCATTCGGTCAGGTTCTTCCCGAAAAAGACGTTCCCAATCGCCGGGTTATTCCATAAAAAACCATACCCCTGATCCGACAGCAAAAACGGCACGCTGGCCTGCGAATTCCGTTGTGCCAGCTCCAGCGTACACCCCTTGAGGTTCAGGAAAGGCTGCTGATACTGCCCCATGCCGTAAAGCTTTTCATCCGGATTCGATTCAAACCGGGCTGTCAGCGCATAGGATTCCGTCCCGGGGATGGGCCGCATTTCACGGCCCTCGATCTCCAATGCGGAACAATCTTTGGAAAACAAGTTCTTCCGGTTCCGGGCAAATTCCTCCAGCAGCAGCTTCCCATCCTGGTTATAGAAGATCATCTTCCCGCTTTCGGTGATCTCCCCGCGGATTTTCCCGTTCCGGATCGAGGCCCGGCCATTGCCCAGCTCGATCTCTGCCTGCTCGGTATGGGGCTCGGACAAGGCCCAATCCTGTTCCAGGAGGCTCTGGCCCATTCTCGCCGCCCGAATCCGGAGGGCGTTCGGACCCCAAGCCTCTACATACATCGTTTCGCTATCACAGCGATAGATGAGCCGATTCCCTTCTGTTTTGAAAAAATGATCCATGGTTTACACTTCCGTCCTAAAGAATTTCAATAAAGCAAAAAAGCTGTATTCAGTTCATAAAAAACAGAAATACAGCTTTTTGTTTGTTTGGCGGAGAAGGAGAGACTCGAACTCTCGCGCCGGTTTCCCGACCTACGCCCTTAGCAGGGGCGCCTCGTCACCAACTTGAGTACTTCTCCGTGTGACGTTATCATTTATATTTAACCGCTGCATCGGCAGATGATCCAATTGGCGGAGAAGGTGGGATTCGAACCCACGGTCCCTGACGGGATCACTGGTTTTCAAGACCAGCTCCTTAAACCACTCGGACACCTCTCCAAAGTCAGTCAGCTTTGTGATGCTCGTTTATTATAGCATTGGTTTTTCCATTTGTCAACTATTTTCACCGAAAAACTACTGAAAGCATTTTTAACGGCAAAGCCTCCTTTTCAAGCCCAGCCGGGGCAGACTGGGCCAGGAGGGCGCACACTGCCGGAGTCAGTTTCCGTACCGAAGCCGGCGGATCTCACGCCGCTGTTTCCCGGCTTCCCATTCTGCCTTTTCCTCCTCGGTTTCGCAGATCAGCCCGGGAACCTGGGTCGGCCGGTCGTTTTCATCCAACGCTACCATAATCAGGTAGGCGCGGTTGATCCGGCGCTGTTCCCCGTTCAAGGATTCTACGAAGGTATCCACCCGGACCTCCATCGACGTTTTTCCTACATAAGTGACCCGTCCTTTGAGCACAATCGTGCTGTTCACATAAGCCGCCGACTGGAATACCAGATGATCCACCGCCGCCGTCGTCACGTTGCATTGAGCGTGCCTCCGCGCGCAAACCGCTGCTACAACGTCAATCCATTCCATCAGCTTCCCGCCGAACAGCCGCTTATACCCGTTGATATGCTCCGGCATCAGGATCTGGATCTGCTCAGTACAGGATTCCGAGGCCGGTCTCGCTTTCAATTTTTCTTCCATATGATCTCCCTTTTTATTATTTTCGTATTCCGGATTGCTTAGATGAGCCAAACAACGCCGCTACAATCCCGCCGCGGCTGGCATACATACTCGAAATCCCCGACATTTCCGCAATGCGCACCTCGGGGAAACCGCCTTTTCTCTGCAACGTTTCCGCCAGCTCTGCCGCCGCCCGGGGATTCTCACAGTGGGAGAGCACCACTCTCCCCCGCGCTGAACCTGCCGCTTGAATCAGCCGCTCCACTAACAACCCCATCCCCCGTTCGCTCCCCCTGGCCCGGCCGAATTGGGCGATATTTCCATTCCCATCCGATCCCAGCACCGGCTTCACCTGAAGCGCTCCCGCCAGTTTTCCGGCAATCCGGCCAATCCGCCCGGATTTCACCAGCTGATCCAGCGTTTCCAGCAGGAAAAAGGTGCGCTGCATCGGCAGAACCCGCTGGATCCGTTCCACCGCTGTTTCAAATTTCCGGCATTGTCCCGCAATCTCTAAAATCCGCAAAGCCAGCAGGCTTTCTCCAGCCGAAGCCGTTTTGCTGTCGAAGGCAGCCGTTTGCGGGTTGGAAGAAAGCTCGCAGGCAATCCGTGCAGAAGAATAAGAGCCGGATAGCTGAGAGGACAGTGTCAGCAGAATCGTGGGCTTGTCCGGTGAAATCGCCTCCAGCCAGGCCTGCGGTGACGGGCAGGCCGACATGGGACGCCCCGGATACCGCTCCATTTTCCGCAGGAAACGGCGGCGGTTCAAATTCCCATCGTCCAGGAATTCCTCCTCCCCCAAGGTCATCCGCAGCGGTACACGGACAACCTCCTGTCCGGCGCACCATTCCTCCGGCAGTTCGCAGCAGCTGTCTACGGCTAATCGGAAATCCATTCCTCTTCTCCTCCAATCCAGACCGCAGGCGGAACGCGCTGCGGCGATATCATTACACAGGAGGGAATCCGGTATAGCATCCGTACAGGTTCTTATTATATCACGCCTGAACCGAATAAGAAAGCCCCGAACCGGGATTTCCCATCCCTTTACTCCCATACAGTCAGTATAGACAAGAAAGGCAGAAAAATTTGGGGAATCCTGCGGATATGGGTAAAAAAGAAAACTGCCCGGCGGCCAAACGCCCCCAGGCAGCTTATTTATGAAAAGAACAGCCAAATAGCCAAGCCGAACAGTCCCGCAACCAGGACAAATGCAGGCAGGAAAACAATGATTGCCGCCAGGATCATGGCAGGGACATCCTTTTTCTCCAGCTTTTCTTTTTCCAATGTTTTACGGAATTTTTTCTGGCTTTTCTCCGGGTCAAGCACGCGGTTGATCTTCCCTTGAAACAGCATCTTGGTTTCCTATTCCCTCCATTAAACAACCGGATGGTCTACCCGGTGATGACAGGCCACAAAATGGCCCGGCTTTACCTCGACAAAATCGGGGACGACCTCTTTGCAGATATCCGTGCAGTACCGGCAGCGGGTATGGAACTTGCATCCCTTTGGCGGCTTGATCGGGCTGGGGATATCCCCTTCCAGCGGGACGGACTCCTTCTTGCTGTCCGCGTCGGTGGTCGGGATGGCCAGCAGCAGGGCTTCCGTATAGGGGTGCAGCGGGTTGGCGAACATCTCCTCCGAATCCGCCAATTCCACGATATTGCCCAAATACATGACGCCAATCCGGTCGCTGATATATTTGACGACGCTGAGGTCGTGCGAAATAAACAGGTAAGTCAGATTTTCCTTTTCACGCAGATCCTGAAGCAGGTTGATTACCTGGGACTGAATCGAAACGTCCAGCGCGGAAACCGCCTCGTCACAAACGACAAATTTCGGCTTGAGCGCCAGGGAGCGCGCAATCCCGATACGCTGACGCTGCCCGCCCGAGAACTGGTGCGGATAGCGGTGGATCATGTACGGGGCAAGGCCGCAGTCTTCCATGACCTTCATGACGTAATCCTGCATTTTTTTATCGTTTTTCTCGAAGAAGTTATGTGCCAGCAACCCCTCGCCGATAATCTGTCCGACAGTCATCCGGGCATTCAGCGAAGAATAGGGATCCTGGAAAATCAGCTGCAAATCCTTCCGGAGCTGGCGCATCTCGTGATAATTCAGCTTAGCCAGGTCGATCCCATCGTCGCGGTAGGCTTCGTACTTCGCAAATTCCTCGTTTCCCTCATAAGCCTTCCGCATTTTGTCGATCTCAGCGCGACAGGCAGCCAGTTCCTTTTCCTTCGCCGCAATCTCCTGGTTCTTCGACTCCATCTGCGCGCGGAGCTTGGCCAGCTTGGATTCCTGCCCGGAAACCGGTTTCCCGGCCGCTCTGCGGTCCTCCATCACGCCGGTCAGATTATTGCAGGCAATTTCAACGCTGTTCCGCTCTTCTTTCAGCTTATGCAGCGCAACCGATACCTCGTATTCCCGAAGAAACGCCGCAGACACCGGCTGAAGATCCTCCGCAATCAAAAAGCCGCCAACCAACTGGGTAATATCCAGGAAAAGGTCGTTGGTTTCCTTTACAATCTGATCCTTTTCCGCTTTTTTAGAACGGCGCTCCTCTTTCGGCATTTTGTAATAAGCGTCCACAATCTGGGCCCGTTTTTCTTCCAGCTCTTTCCACTGCTTACGCTTTACCGTCAGCTTCTTCAGTGTTTCGGCCACATAGCTGGGCGCCAGATCATCAATCGAACGGCCATAGTACATGGTCTTCCCGTCGGTCTGATGATACAGCTGGAGCAGGGTCCTCCCCAGGGTGGACTTGCCGCAGCCCGATTCGCCGACCAATCCCAGGGTTTCGCCCTCGTAAATATCCAGCGAAACGTTGTCATTCGCTTTGACATAAAGCTGTTCCTGGCCGATCTTTTCCTTTTTTACCGGGAAGTACTGTTTCAGATTCGAAATCCGAAGCAATACCTTTTTATTCTGATTATTTTCCATGACGCTCCTCCTTCTGCGGGTAGAAGCACCGCACCTGATGGTTATCCTCCACGTGTACTAATTCGGGTTCTTCCTTCTGGCAGCGCTCTGTTGCATATTTACAGCGGGGAGCAAACTTACAGCCAACCGGAAGATCCAGCGGATGCGGCACCGCACCGGGAATTGCCTCCAAGCGGACGCCGGTCGGCGTATCCAGCCGCGGGATTGAGGTCATCAAGCCTTCTGTATAGGGATGGGAATACGGATTGTCACCGAAAATCGAACCAACAGGCGACATTTCCACCACCTGCCCGCAGTACATGACGGCGACGTCGTCTGCCATTTCGTTGATAACGCCCAAGTCGTGGGTAATAAACAGGATCGAGGTCCCCTTCTGCTTTTTCAGTTCATTCATCAGCAGCAGGATCTGTGCCTGAATGGTAACGTCCAGCGCGGTAGTCGGCTCATCCGCAATCAGCAGCTTCGGCTCGCAGGCCAGTGCCATCGCAATCATAACGCGCTGGCGCATACCGCCCGAAAGCTGATGCGGATACTGCTTCGCCACATTCTTGGGATTGGGGATTTTAACGGCGGACAGCATCTCGATTACCTTTTCTTTGGCTTTGGCCTTGGAAAGGTTCTGATGCACCCGAAAAACCTCTGCAATCTGGCGTTCAATCGTGAATACCGGGTTGAGGCTGGTCATCGGTTCCTGAAAGATGACCGAAATCTCATTGCCGCGGATTTTATACATCTCATTCCGGGAGCAATTCTTGAGGTCGCGCCCGTCAAACAGGATTTTTCCGCTGTCAATATAACCGTTCCCATCCAGCAGTTTGAGAATACTCATGGCTGAAACGCTTTTGCCGCTTCCGCTTTCGCCCACAACGCCCAGCGTTTTGCCCGCTTCTACCTGATAGGAAACGCCGTTTACGGCCTTGACCGTACCTCTTTTGGTTTCAAAAAAGGTATGCAGGTCCTGTAATTCCAAAAGTGCCATCGCTGCTCCTCCTATCTATCATTTGATCTTGGATCGATCGCGTCGCGCAGGCCGTCGCCGATCAGGTTAATGCTGATCGTGGATAACCCGAGTGCAATCGAGGGGAATACCCATCTCCACCAATATTCCGAAATAACGGTCGAGGACTGGGAACCGGTCAGCATATTGCCCCAGGTCGGCGTCGGCTCAATAATCCCGAAGCCCAGGAAGGACAGGGACGACTCGGTCAGCATACTGGTTGCAAAGGACAGGGTTGTGCTGACGATAATCTGTGTGATGACGTTCGGCAGGATATGGCGGAAAATAATCGCCATTTCCTTGACGCCCATAGCTTTGGCCGCCGTAACGAATTCTTTTTCGCGCTCTGCCAGGATCTGGCCGCGGGTCAAACGGGCCAGGCTCGGCCAGGTCAGCGCGCCCAGAATCACCATGATAATCGCGATCCGCCCCATTTCCGACACACTGTTGCCCAAAATCGTGGAAAGGATCATCGCAAAGGGCAGGAAGGGGATCGCGTTGACAATCTCTGCAAAACGCATCAGGAAATTGTCCACCTTGCCGCCGTAATAACCGGAGATCCCGCCGATGATAACACCGATAATCGTCGCAATAATAACGGCAATTGCACCGATGGTCATAGTCAGTCGGCCGCCCGAAATCAAACGGGTGAAAATATCACGGCCAAAGCCGTCGGTCCCCATCAGGTAGCCTTCCAGGCCCCAGGTGGTGACGCTGCCGTCCGGATGGATCGCGTAGTTCTGGTAATAGCCGCAGGAAATCTGCTCTGCGCCATTGGCCGCGGCCGGCGCATTGGACTGCTTATAGTTATTTGCTCCCCAGGAAACCACCTGGCCGTCCGAAGTCAGCGCGGTAAAATGGGCACGCCCGCCCGAAACGGCAATCGCTTTCCCCTGGATTTCCTCCGGGATTGCTTTGACATCTTCGTCGCTTCCCCAGACAACCACACGGCCGTCCCGGGTTACAGCTGCCGCGCTCGTATCGGTGGAGGCAATATCTACCGCATTCCTCTCCAGTTCAGCCGGAACTGTGGCAAACGGGGTTTCCTTATTCGTCAGCGCCACAACGCTCCCGTCTTTCAGAAGCGCCATCACTGTAGTGGTATTCGACGCGATTTTGTCAATCTGCCCTTGATATTTGCCTGCGGAAATACTGATGATGTTCTCATTGCCCCAATAGTAGAGCCGGCCGCCCTCATCCAGGACAAAGGAAATCTGATAGCCCGCTTCAATCTGCTTGATATCCTTGACCATTTTCAATTCCAATGGTATTTTATCCAGCCGAAGGCGGTTATAACCCCAGGTGAACAGCTCGCCTTTTTCATTCAGCGCCAAAATATGGTTCAACCCCGCAGATACCTGAACCAGCTTGCCCATATTATTCGGGACGGCTTTCAGACGGTTGTCCATATGGCCCCAGGAATAAAACGCGCCGTCCTTGTCGATCCCTACGCCGAACGTTGCGCCGCCGTCAATCATCGCCGCATTATTCGCCAGCTTCTTGGGGACGGCAAGCATGGAAAAACCAGGCTGAATATTTTGCTGGGTAACATCCTGATGCGTCAAATCCAGCGGGAAGAAAATCGGCAGGATGAAACAGGAGAGGAAAATCGACAGGAAAATAACCAGTCCCGTCAGTGCAATTTTATTGGAAATAAAATTTTTGATAATCGTGCGGAGCGGACCCTGCATCTGTTCCTCGGTAAAAATATCCACTTCGCCGCGATCGCCCAAAAACATCCTCTTCAGAGCCAGAGAGAATGTGGACTTCTTCTTTTTCGCTTGCTTACTCACGTTGTCCACCCCTCCTTAATTCTCTAATTTAACGCGCGGGTCAACCAGACAGTACGTCAGGTCCATAATCAGGTTGCCGACCAGGGCCAAAACGACATAGAACATCTGCATGGTCAGCACCACCATAAAGTCACGCTGCATCAGCGCTGTATAGAGCACGTTGCCCAAGCCGTTCCAGAGGAACAGCCGCTCAATAACCACCGAGCCGGAAAACAAGGTGACGATCCAGCTGGTCATGATCGTGATAATCGGGATCAGCGCATTTCGGAAAGCGTGGACATACACAACCACCTTTTCCCGCAGGCCCTTTGCCCGCGCCGTCCGGATATAGTCCATCTCCAGCACATCAATCATCGCACCCCGTACATACCGGGTAATCATCCCGATGCTGCTGAGAGTGGTAACAATGACCGGAAGCGCCATATGATGCATCTTATCCAGGAAAATCTCCATACTGGTCCCGGTTATGCCCGCCGTATTGACGCCGCTGATCGGGAAAATGGGAAGTTTAACCGCAAATGCGAAAATACAGAGCAGCGCAATGACAAATCCGGGCAGACTGTACCCCACCACCGAGGCCACCTGCACAGTATTGTCAAAAATACCATTTTTCCGCACTGCTGTGACAATTCCAAGCGGGATGGAGATCAGGAATACCAGCACCATCGAAGCCAGGTTCATCTGGAGGGTGTTAATCAGCGGAGCACTAACCATATCCTTGACCGGCATACGATATTGGGAGGAATAGCCGAAATCGCCCGTCAGCATATTGGTAATCCAACTGATATACTGAATCGGCAGAGGCTTATCCAAGCCCAAGCGCTCACGCGCCGCTTGGTACATCTGTTCAAACCGCACCGGGTCTACATTTTGCTTCGAGCTGTCTATCATCATCAGCGCCGGGTCGCCCGGAACAAACTTGTAAAGCACAAACATGATGATCGAAATGATGAAGAAGACAAAAGCAACATAGACAAGGCGTTTTAAAATGTACTTTAACATTTGTACCTTCACCTCAAACTTTATATTTCCGCAAAGCCCTGTAGCATCCAGGCGCTTTTCCTGAACCTGTAATCCAAAGCATTTCAAAAGGATGGAAAGCCTTTTGAACCCTGCGGCGGTACCGCCGCAGCAGGCCGCATAAAACGTTTTGCTTTAGACTTTTAGGCCACGTACACGTGGCCTCGCTCATCCAGTGGGCCATGGCCCACTGGATGAAAAAACGCAATATTGCGTTTTTTCAAGTGCATCTCTATTCCACCGGAAAATCCCGGATCATTCTTTCCGCAGCTGGAAGGCGGGGGCGCCTTCTATACCGAACCTGTCCCCGCCGCAGAAGCAAGGAACAAATTTACACGTTTCTCTCTGGGGAGAAGCGTATAAATGCGTTCCCTGCAAAGGGAACGACAAAAATCTCGCTATAATTACAAGAAATAGGGCATAATCTGATTTATGCCCTACCTCCTGTTCGTTTTATAACGATTTTTTTATTAGCAATTAGCCGATATCCGAGTAAAGGATCGCGCTAGTGAAATCCCACAGACCATCCGGCTCATAGCCCTTCAGTTTGGAATCGTAGAAGTCGTGGTACTCGTCGGAATACAGCGGGATGTTCGGCAGCAGCTCGTTCCATCTCTTCTGGTATTCCAGCCATTTTGCGGACCAGCCTTCCCGGTCGTCAGACGGGATCGCTTTCAGCTCATAGCCGAGCTTCGCCAGCTGCTCGTCGCGCAGGAAGTTCTGGTTGTAGTTGCCCATGAATTTCTCTTCCATGCTGGACTCGTACCAGTAAGACGAAATCGGGACAAAACCGGTAGCCAGGTTGAACATATGATATTCCGGCTTCTCAATCCCATCACGGTAAATGTTGTTCAGCAGGACGCCGAATTCCATCGTGGTCGGGGAGAGCTTCATGCCGATTTTTTCCATTTCTTTCGGCAGCATAGTGTTCAGCAGGTCGGAAACCGGGTTGTTCGGGCTGTTTGCCCATTTGATTTCCAAAGGCATCAGGGAGCCGTCATCCATCTTCTTGTAACGGAGATCATCGGTGCCCTCTACAAAGTCGTTGCCGTCCTTGTTCAGGGTCCAGCCGCCGTCGATCAGGCGCTGTTTTGCAGTTTCCGGGTTTTTCGTGTAGTGATTCAGTTCGGTTTCCAGCTTGTCCTTATTTTCCTGGTATTCCCAGAGGGAAAGGCCGTATTTGCCGTCAACAACCTTTGCAAAGCCGCCGGAATACTGTCTTGCGAACTCATCGCGGTCCAGAAGGTAAGCAATCGCCTGACGGACCTCGACAAACTGGGTCGGGCCGAAGTCACAGCTGAAGGTAATCTGGCCGTAGCCTGCGCGCAGGTAGGTGCTGTATGTCAGGCCGCCGTTGGATTCTTCCACCGCAGTCAGGCCGGAGTTGATCTCGGTGCCGCCGGATACGCCTGCGAACAGGTCGATGGTGCCGGCTTTCAGCTCATCAATCGCAGTAGCGGAGGTAACGGATTTCAGGATCAGTTTTTCGATGGTGGGTTTGCGGCCGTCATAGAGGCCTGCAAATTTGGGGTTCAGGGTCAGGACAGCCTGTTTAGTAGCCTGGTCGTGGCTTTCCAGCTGGTACGGGCCACAGGTTACTTTCGGCAGGTAACGGTAACCGGTTGCAGAATCGCTGATGGTTTTGGTCAGCAGGTCTGCGGTAAAGTTATCGCTCATGTACGCGCCCTGGCCGTCGTCCTTGACCTCGCACTCCGGAGCGATCACATGGATCGGCATCGGGTTGACCGAAGCATAGGTAACATCAAAGTGGAAAGGCAGCTCCTCTGCTTTGATGGTAACCGAGAAGGTGTAGTCGTCAAGCAGGCGGACGCCGGAGAACACCTTGGATTCGCCGCTGTTGTAAGCCTCGTGGCCCACATAGTTCAGCGCCATGGTCATAACGTCGCTGCCGTCCTGCGCCTCAAACGCCTTCGAGTTGTACAGCAGGATGGTGAAGACAAAGTCCTTCGCGGTGATCGCGGTGCCGTCGTTGTAGGTCAGGCCCTCATTGATGCCGATGGTATAGGTCTTGGTGCCATCTTCATTGACAACATCCTCATGGGATTTGACAACAACCGGGTCAAAGACGAACTGGCCGTCCTTAGTGTAGAAGATGGTGCTGTAACCAAAAATCAGGTTGCGGACTTCATTGTTTGCCGCGCTGTTGGTCCAGCCGGCCATCATGTTGGCATCCAGGTCGGTTACAGAACCGCGGATAATTTCATTTTTGGTATCTGTACTGGTTGGTGTGGGAGTACTTGCGTCGGAAGAAGGGTTGTCCCCCGTATTGCTCGGCGTAGTACCTCCCTGATCGCCGCAGGCAGCAAAGGAAAGAGTCATCATTGCCGCGAGCAGTAATGCAAGAAATTTTTTCATTTATTAGTACCCTCCTTAAAGGTGTTGGGACTATTATACATGATCCTTCATAAAAAATCAACGTTTTTCTCACAGAATAAGCCGACCGTATGAACGACTAATTTCGTGAATATGTACGAAATGTTGCAAGAAATTCAGCGATATCCTGCATTTGCAGGTTGATTTCGATTGCAAAAGCCTTTTCGGTATGTTAAAATGATACTATTATCTTTTCCAAATAAAAGGAGGAATTTGATGAAATTCTCTGAACTGCCCTATCAGCGCCTGGATCTGGAGGAACTGAAAAATGGGGTTGAGGAACTGACTGCCGCCATGCGCGCCGCTTCCTCGGCTGAAGAACAGATCGCGCTTTTCCTGAAGCTGGATAAGCTGGTTTCCCAAGCGACCACCCAATCCACCATCGCCAACATCCGCAACACGGTGGATACCCGGGACGAATTCTATGACAAGGAACGGGAATTTTGGGATAACGCCGCGCCTGTCCTGAACGACAAGATTATGGAGTTCCAGCAAGCGGCGCTGGAGTCGCCCTTCCGCGCGGCTTTGGAAGAACGGTTCGGCACCCTGCTGTTCCAAAACTTCGAAATAGAGGCCAAAGGCTTTTCCCCCGAGGTGATCCCGCTGATGCAGGAGGAAAACGCCATCGCAGCGGAATACCAAAAGCTGTATGCCAGCGCGCAGATCCCTTTCATGGGCAAAACCTGCACCATCGCACAGCTGGGCCTGTATAAGCAGGATCCGGACCGCAGCGTCCGCAAGGCAGCTTACGAGGCGGAGGGCGGCTTCTTCAACGAGCATCAGGAGGAATTCGACAGCCTGTTTGACCGCCTGGTGAAGAACCGCACCGAACAGGCCCGGAAGTTAGGCTGCAAAAACTATGTCGAGCTGGGGTATATCCGTCGGTTACGGAACTGCTACGGCCCGGAAGAAGTCGCGATTTTCCGCCGTCAAGTGCTGGAGGATCTGGTCCCGATTGTCAATAAGATCAAGAAGAACCAGGCAGAACGGATCGGCCTCGAAGATTTCAAATACTATGACGACCTGTTCACTTTCTCGGACGGCAACGCGATCCCGCAGGGTACACCGGACGAGCTGCTGGCTTCCGCCAAAAAGATGTATACCGAAATGTCCCCGGAAACTGCGGACTTTATCCAGCTGATGTTTGAAAATGACCTTTTCGATGTGCTGGCTAAGGATGGCAAGGCCCCAGGCGGTTACTGCACCTCTCTGCCGGATTATCATTTCCCCTTTATCTTCTCCAACTTCAATGGCACCTCCGGGGATGTCGATGTCCTGACCCATGAAGCCGGCCACGCCTTTGCTTCCTTTATTGCAGATAAGGAGATCGAACTGGGCCAGAACCGTCACCCCACTTTCGACGCTTGTGAAACCCACTCCATGTCAATGGAATTCTTAACCTCCCCTTGGCATGAATTGTTCTTTAAGCATCAGACGGCCAAATATGAGCTTTCCCATGCAGAAGACGCCATGAGCTTCATCCCTTATGGGACGATCGTGGACTATTTCCAGGAACTGGTCTACAGCAAGCCGGAGATGACCCCAGCAGAGCGGAACGAAACCTGGGCAGAGCTGGAAAAACAGTTCCGGCCTTATGTAGATTTCGACAATCTGCCTTTCTATGGCCGGGGCGCCGGATGGCAGCGCCAGCTCCATATCTACCTCTACCCGTTCTACTACATTGACTACTGCATGGCACAGACCATTGCGCTCCAGTTCTGGGTAGAGTTCCTGAAAGACGCCAAGCTGGCTTGGGAAAAATACCTCCAGTTTGTCAAACGGGGCGGTACTGCTTCCTTTGTAGAGCTGGTCAAATCAGCCGGGCTTCGTTCTCCGCTGGAAAACGGCGCACTCAAAGAGATTGCTGCCACCATCGATCAATGGCTCTCCGAGCATCAAATCTAATACTGTTTCTTGATAAAAAGATTTTTATCGTTTTATTGGGAATGCGTATAAGCACAAAGCCCTCCGGATTTCCGGAGGGCTTTCTTTTTATCCCGAAATACATAAAAACAGGGAGTTGTTTAAAACAACTCCCTGTTTATTCAGCGGTTCAATTTTCCTCAGGAAAACGATTCGGCAAAGCTTAGTCGTTAACAACCTTGGAAACAGTACCCGAACCAACGGTACGGCCACCCTCACGGATGGAGAAACGCAGACCCTCTTC
This sequence comes from uncultured Clostridia bacterium, assembly GCA_947649285.1. Taxonomy (GTDB): domain Bacteria; phylum Bacillota; class Clostridia; order Oscillospirales; family Ruminococcaceae; genus Paludihabitans. The sequence continues at coordinate 823 of CANSRB010000014.1, read as the reverse complement.
GATTGCGATCGGGGTGATCAGCTCGACAGAGATCTCAACGTTATCGCCCGGCATTGCCATTTCAACGCCGTCCGGCAGGTTGATGATACCGGTAACGTCGGTCGTTCTGAAGTAGAACTGCGGACGGTAGTTTTTAAAGAACGGGGTATGACGGCCGCCCTCTTCCTTGGTCAGAACGTAAACCTGGCCAACGAATTTGGTCAGCGGGTGGATGGAACCCGGTTTGGAAAGAACCTGGCCGCGCTCGATCTCGTTTCTCTGAACGCCGCGGAGCAGTGCGCCGATATTGTCGCCAGCCTCAGCGTAATCCAGAGTCTTCCGGAACATCTCGATACCGGTAACAACCACTTTTCTGCGCTCTTCGGTCAGACCAACCAGTTCAACCTCGTCGCCGGTGTTCAGCTGGCCGCGCTCAACTCTACCAGTTGCAACGGTACCACGGCCGGAAATGGTCATAACGTCCTCGACCGGCATCAGGAACGGCAGGTCTGCCTTTCTTTCCGGGGTCGGGATGTAGCTGTCGACAGCAGCCATCAGCTCATGGATGCAAGCATATTCCGGAGCGCTCGGGTCTTTCGAAGAGGACTCCAGAACGCCCAGAGCAGAACCTTTGATAATCGGGGTGTCATCGCCCGGGAAGTCGTACTCGGACAGCAGATCGCGGATTTCCATCTCAACGAGATCCAGCAGCTCCGGATCGTCAACCTGGTCTACTTTGTTCATGAATACAACGATGTACGGAACACCTACCTGACGGGCGAGCAGGATGTGCTCACGGGTCTGCGGCATCGGGCCGTCAGCAGAAGATACAACCAGGATGGAA